>JAJFUH010000135.1 GCA_021372535.1 bacterium | reverse complement strand
GATTTCCTTCTTTCGCTCTTCAATTGTTATGGAAGTCAGACCGAAAAGCCCGATGCAGGCAATAAAAATGGCAACCAGCGAGAATATACCGATCATGCTTCCGAGACGGTTATCAGCACGGTACTGTTCGCCGACATGATTATCGAGGAACGAATATTCAAACGGGCTCCGGGGAAACCAGTCCCGCCATTTTTTCTCGATAAACGCGAGCGTCCCCGGCACATCATCCGACTGTATCCTGACAGAAAAATACTGGAACCACTGAGGTGAAAAGAACAGCACGAGCGGTTCAATCCTGTGATGGAGGGACATGAAATTGAAATCCTGTACGACACCTATTACCGTACCCGTCTGGGGAGCCCAGTGAGCGAGTTTTTTCCCGATGGGATCGTCCCATCCGATTTCATGGACAGCCGTTTCGTTGAGGATAAAGGAAGTACCCTGAATCGACGGTGAAAAATTTTCTCCTTTTATCAAGGTAATACCGAATGTTTTAAGATAGTCCTGATCGACAAAAATGCAGAACAGCGCACTGAAATCGTCTTTTCGGGCTCCCTCGGGAAGAAATTCCCTGCGCTGCGGAATGACGGGCCCGAAAGGAATATTCGATGACGCCGTTGCGCTGATAATCCTTGAATCCCTGAGGATATCCTGTTTAAGGAATTCGTAATTGAGCTGCATGTGCCGTTCGCGCATGGGCATGACGACCACAAGCTCCTTCGAGAAACCCAGACGCTTATTTTTGACAAAGTGGAGCTGCTCATATATCAGCGCCGAGACGATGATAAGAATTATCGAGATAGCGAACTGAACAACAACGAGTGTTTTTCTCAGAAGTGCACTCGCTTTGATTTTTTCCGGTTTCCCCCTGAGAATACCCGCTGTTTCATAGGTAGACAGGCGAAAAGAAGGATAAATGCCCGAAATAAATCCGACAAAAACTATGATACCGATCAACACAAGTATCATGGTCAGATTGCTCCCGTATCTGAATACCAGATCTTCTCCCGTAAGCCTGTTAAACCCGGGAAGACAGATTTCCACGAGCGAGAGCGCAATGACAAGCGCGAACAGTGCAAAAACAAACGATTCACCCAGAAACTGCCGGACAAGCTGTGAACAATATGCCCCCAGTACTTTCCGAATACCCACTTCACGTGTCCGGGCCGCGTATTGTGCCAGGGTGAGGTTCATGAAATTGATACAGGCAATGAGCAGGACAAAAAAAGCCACGACGGAAAAAGCATAGACATGACTTATATTTCCGTTTATCTCCAGTTCGTCTTCCAGGTGCGAATGAAGATGTATGCTTCTCAACGGCTGAAGAAACAGCTTCATACGGGCGCTTTCCTCATCACCGTAATGATTCCGTAAAAAAGAGGGGAAATCCCCCTCGAGTGAATCGCGCAGCTCCTGATTCTGCAGCATCAGGTACGTGTAGAAACTCGCATGCCGCCAGTTCATGAGGTGGTAGCCCTGTATGTCACTGAGGCTTGCCATCGAGGCGAGGAAATCGAATCTGATGTGGGAATTCCGGGGTATATTTTTGAGAATTCCGGTTACTTTAAAATCGTGGGCGGTGCCCATGTTCACCGTGATGACCTTACCGATCGGATTCTCATCATGAAAATACCTTCTGGCCATGTCTTCGGTGATAACAACGGCAAAAGGATCACCAAGCGCCGTCTCGGGGTCGCCCTCCCGGAACGGAAATGAGAAAACCTCGAAAACGTTCGAATCGGCGAAAAAAAACCGCTCTTCGTTATAAACGTTTCTGCCGTACTCGACGGTCATACTTTCGAGTGTAATGTCACGCCAGAACCTGACGGCAGCCACAACCTCCGGGAATTCGCTCGCAAGCGCCGGTCCCACAGGCCCCGGTACCACGGCATACTTGACCGGCTGACCGCCCGGAACGTATTCAACGGCCACACGGTAGATCGTCCCGGCATTTTCATGAAAAGAATCATAACTCAGTTCATGCTGGAGGTACAGAAAAATGAATATACAGCATGCCATACCGATAGCGAGACCCGAAAGATTTATAAGGGAATTGACTTTGAACCGCTGAATGTTTCTGAGAGTAATTTTCAGAAAATTAGAGCTCATACCGGGATTCCATATTAATACAGGCAGAAGGCACAAGGCAGAAGGCACAAGGCACAAGGAAAAACGACAAAGAAAACCAAATACTTTATACCATATACTATAGACCAAAAAACATAAACCATAATCATACATAAGCGCCGGTTCTGATATTTTCCGATACGACATGACCATCGAAAAGATGTATGATCCGTCTGCTGTACTCCGCATATTCCGGTGAATGGGTAACCATGACGATGGTCGTTCCCGATTCATTCAACCCGGAAAGCATGTTCATCACATCCTTTCCGTGGGATGAATCGAGATTTCCCGTCGGCTCATCAGCCAGAATCAGCACCGGTTCCGCGACAATCGCCCGTGCTATCGCCGCGAGCTGCTGCTGGCCGCCCGAGAGCTGCTGGGGAAAATTATTTTTCTTGAAGAGAATGGTGCTCCGGTCCAGAACCGAAAGCACACGTTCCCTCCGTTCTCCGGCGGAAATACCGAGGTAGAGGAGCGGGAGCTCGACATTCTCGAACACGGTCAGCTCTTCTATCAGATTGAAACTCTGAAAAACAAATCCGATGTTTTTTTTACGGAGGCTCGTTAACTCGTGCTCGGAATATCCCGACACTTCATAATCAAGAAAAACATATTCCCCGTTCGAGGGGCTGTCGATCAGCCCGAGCACATTGAGCAGCGTCGTCTTCCCGCAGCCTGACGGCCCCATGACTGCCACGAACTCACCCTGCTGGACCGAGAGGTTCACATTGCATAACGCAACTGTCTCCACCTCGCCGGTGGAGTATATCTTTGACAGATTTTTCGTCCTGATCATCACTTTATCTCCATATGCGCGTAAAATTCATCTGTTCCCGGCATTTTATTGTCATTCAATCCCCTTCAGGAGGTGCCTGTCGACCGAATCGGCAATACGGCGGCCATGATACAGGGCATGAACAACGGTCGAAGCACCCATCACACAGTCGCCCGAGGCGAAAACACCGTCTACGGTGGTCATGCCGTCCGGGTCGGTCATGAGATTCCCGCATTCGTCGATATCGAGCGAAAGGTTATGAACGAGCGGCCCGTATTCGAGATGAGAAAAACCGGCTGCTATTATGACGAGGTCGGCTTTGATTTCCGTCGCGGCACCGGCCGTATTCTGTGCCGCATCGCCGGATTCGCTGTCATGAGCACGACGTGAAGACTTTTCAATAACGACCGAACGAATCCTGTTGTCCTTACCGTTAAAGCGCTGCACGGTAACACCATACAGTGTTGTACAGCCGGGACTTTCTGTCGATGGCGGGTTGTTGTCACCGTGAAGATCGCACCAGATGAAGTTCCGGGCATCCTCTTCTCCGTTTTCCGGCAGCAATTCGAGAATATGTACGGATCGGGCGCCCTGACGGAGGCATGTACCGGTGCAGTAGGAGCCGGTTTCGCCCGCGCCGATTATGACGACATCTCTGTCTTTTGCGGTAATCTCATAACCGGCCGGAATGGAATCGCCCGCGACCCTCCTGTTCTGCTGCGACAGGAACTTGGTGGCAAAGACGATACCTTCGAGATCGCGGCCTGGAACGTGTATATCACGGGGAGCCCGGAGACCGACAGCGATAACGGCCGCATCGAACGACCGCCGTAAATATCTCACCGATAAATCGGTCCCGGCATCGACGCCCGCTTCAAATGTCACTCCTTCGGCCATCATCTGTTCGATACGACGGTCTATCACGCGTTTTTCAAGGATGAAATCAGGGATACCATACCTGAGAATCCCGCCGATACGGTCGTCCTTTTCGAAAACGGTTACGCTGTGCCCGAACCGCGATAACTGCTGCGCCGCCGATAAACCGGCCGGTCCCGAACCGATAACGGCGACTTTTTTATCGCTTGCGGAAGGAGACGGCGCCGGAAGAATCCACCCCTTTCCCCATCCATATTCGCCAATCAGGAGTTCAATGTGTTTTACGTTTACGGGCCTGCCATTAACAGATAACGTACATGCCGATTCGCAGGGCGCCGGACAAACACGCCCGGTTATCTCGGGAAAGTTGTTGGTGGCATGGAGCAGATCGAGCGCCTGCCGCCAGTTACCGGCGGATACCATGGTACACCAGTCGGGAATACGGTTTCTGAGGGGACAGCCGGACATCTGGCAGAAGGGAATCCCGCAGTCCATGCATCGATCCGCCTGTTGTTCGGCACGATCCAGCGGCAGGAGCAGCTCTTCTTCGCGATAGTCTCTCATGCACTCATCAAACGGCCTGCGAGGTGAGTCTTCCCGCGAAAATTCAAGGAAACCGACCGGATTAGCCATGGAACACCTCCTCGGTCGCTGAAAGCGTTTCGTTTTCGGCGCGTTCGGACAGCCTCATCCGTTCGAGCGACATACGGTAATCGATGGGCATGACCTTGATGAACAGAGGCAGTGTCGATTCCCAGTTTTCCAGGATTCTCCCCGCCGTAACACTGTCGGTCACGGTAAAATACGTTTCGATGAGGCATCTGAGTCTCTTGACATCCTCATCAGCCCACACGCTTTCCAGGTCGATCATATCGAGATTGCACCGTGACTCGAACAGCTCCGATTCATTATATACGTACGCGATTCCGCCGCTCATTCCGGCTGCGAAGTTATTCCCCGTCGGGCCAAGCACCACAACAACTCCCCCGGTCATATATTCACACCCGTGTTCGCCGATACCTTCGACCACGGCGACCGCTCCGCTGTTACGTACCGCGAACCGCTCACCTGCGATACCGTATATGAAAACCTCCCCTCCTGTCGCACCGTACAGGACGGTATTACCAACGATGACATTCTCCCACGGCCTGAAAGTCACATTGAGCGGCGGTGTCAGCACAATCCGACCACCGGTCATGCCTTTTCCGAGATAATCGTTGGCGTTTCCCTCGATACGCATGGAAATCCCCGGGGCGAGAAAAGCCCCGAGACTCTGACCGGCGGTACCTTTGAGGAATATGCGGATCGTGTCGGGTGGAAGTCCTTCGGGGCCATAACGCCGAACAATCTCGCCGCTCAGCCCGCTTCCGACCGACCGGTTGGTGTTCCGCACCGGCATGGCAATGTGGACGAGTTCCCTGCTTTCGAGCGCGGGACCTGCCATATTGATGACCGAGCGTTCGAAAACCGACGGAAAACCGACTTCCGTGTTTACGGCGGGCAGGGGTTGTATACGGTCGCCGCTACCGGAGGGAGTGAGCACCTGACTCAAATCGAGACCATGAGCTTTCCCGTGCCCGATGTCGGGAATCATTTCAAGGACCTCGGCATGCCCTCTCATCTCATCGAGCGTCCTGAATCCGAGCATTGCCATGTATTCACGGAGCTCCATGGCAATAAAGTGCATGAGCCGCTCGATGTATTCCGGCTTGCCGCTGAAATTAACCGTCAGGCGCGGGTCCTGAGTCGCTATCCCCACAGAGCAGGTATTGAGATGGCATTTTCTGAGCATCACACATCCAAGAGCGACAAGGATCACCGTGCCAAATCCGAATTCATCCGCGCCGAGGAGGGATGCAATCGTACAATCCAATCCCGTATTGAGCTGACCGTCCACCTGGATACGAATACGGTCACGGAGCCCGTTCCGGACAAGAGCATGCTGGGCTTCGGCGAGACCGAGCTCCCAGGGAACGCCGGTATGCATGATCGATGAGAGGGGGGATGCGCCCGTCCCGCCGCCATGACCGCAGATAAGCACGACATCGGCGAGGGATTTTGCTACACCGGCGGCAGCATTGCCGACTCCAGCCTCCGAAACGAGCTTGACGGAAATCCGGGCCCGCGGATTCACCGTCCGGAGATCATAGACCAGTTGGGCAAGGTCTTCGATAGAATATGCGTCGTGATGAGGCGGCGGAGAGATGAGCGTTACACCCGGGGTCGTATGACGTACCCTCGCAATTTCAACGTTCACCTTGTGGCCCGGGAGCTGCCCCCCCTCGCCGGGTTTCGCTCCCTGAGAAATCTTTATCTGAAGCTCATCGGCGTTCACGATATACTCGGTCGTGACCCCGAACCGTCCGGAGGCTATCTGCCGGGTGGCCGACCGGCGGTTTTCACCGTCCTGGCCGGGAACGGAACGAGCGGGGTCTTCACCCCCTTCGCCGGTATTACTCCTGCATCCGAGCCTGTTCATGGCAATGGCGATGGTTTCGTGCGCCTGCCTGCTCAATGCCCCGAACGACATCGCCGATGATGAAAACCGCCCGATAATCTCCGACACCGGCTCCACCTCTTCGACGGGAACCGGGTCTCTCTGCCTGAAACGCATGAGACTCCGCACGGTAAAATATCCCTCGGGACGGCTGCCGATAAGACCGGAAAACTCCTTGAACAGACAGTAATCGTTCGTGCGGACTGCACGGTGGAGCATACAGATGGCTTCAGGCGACCAGAGGTGTTTTTCGCCCCGGAATCTCGTCTGATAGTCGCCTCCCACATCGAGGAGATTCGGTGACTTTCCGGCCTTCGGAAAAGCTTTTCGGTGGCGTTCCGATGTCTCACGGGCGATCTCATCGAGCCCGATACCGCCAATCCGGGATACCGTCCCGCAGAAATAGGCTTCAATCACCTCTCTCCCGATTCCCACAGCCTCGAACATCTGGGAGCCTGTGTAGCTCCTCACCGTGGAAATTCCGACACGGCTCAGGGTTTTCAGCAGACCTTTCTTAATCGCCGTTATGAATGAATCCGTCGCTTCATCGCCCGTCACGGACTTTTCATACATTCCCGTTTCCGCGAGTTCGCGAACCGTGGAGAGCGCCACATGGGGACATATCGCGTTGGCTCCGTACCCGATGAGGATAGCGAAATGCATGGTTTCACGAACTTCTCCCGATTCCACGATAATACCGACCTGCCCGCGGAGCCTGTGCCTGACGAGATAGTGATGAAGCCCCGCGGTTGCCAGAAGCGAGGGAATCGGAGCCCGGGAGCTGTCCATATTGCGGTCGGTGAGGATGATGAACGTCGCCCCTTCTTCCCTGATATACCGTTCTGCCAGCTTGAAGACCGATTCGAGCGATTCTCCGAGCGCATGTCCATCACCGTCCGCCGGAAACAGCATGTCGATTTCCCTGACAACGATCTCCGGATGATGGGCTTTCCTGAGACGTTCCATGTTCTCGGGCGTAAGGATCGGATGAGGTAACTTTAGGCGGCGGGAGTTTTCCGGGATTTCATCGAGGGGATTCCGTTTCCGTCCCGTAAAATTCATGAGCGACATGACGAGCTCTTCCCTCAGCGGATCGATGGGCGGGCTTATCACCTGTGAAAAAAGCTGCTTGAAATACGAAAACAGGAGCCTGGGCCGGCTCGACAGCACGGCAAGAGGAGTATCGTTACCCATGGAACCGATTGCCTCCTGTCCCCAGAGCATGGGGATTTCCACCATTTTAAGCTCTTCATCGGTGTACCCGAACGCGTGCTGCTTTCTGCGCAGAATTTCAGGATCCTCGGAAGGAATGCTCGTGGGTTCGAGAAATCCCCGGAGCTCGATACGGTTGTCCTGGACCCAGTGGCGGTACGGTTTCTGGCGGCAGATGGTCGCCTTGATAATGGTATCGGGAACGACACGGTTCTGTTCAAGATCGACAAGGAACATCTTCCCCGGCTGGAGACGGCCGTGCGCTCTGACCTGATCGCTCGGAAAATCGAGCACGCCCGCTTCCGAAGCAAGCACAACTATCCCATCGAGCGTTATAGTATACCGTGCGGTGCGCAGACCGTTACGGTCGAGGGTTGCGCCCACATACCTGCCGTCGGTGAAAACCATCACCGCGGGCCCGTCCCACGGCTCCATGACGGCGGCATGATATTCATAAAAAGCCCTGCGGTCGTCACTCATGAAGAATTTATATCCCCATGCCTGCGGAATCATCATCATCACGCCATGGGGCAGCGACCGTCCCGCCTGGACGAGCAGCTCCAGAACATTGTCGAATGCCGAAGTATCGCTCCCTTCTTCCCCGATAACCGGCTTTATTTTTTCGATATCATCGCCGAAAAGCGGCGAGCTCAGGAGAGGTTCCCGTATCTTCATGTGATTGATATTGCCGCTCAGGGTGTTGATGGCGCCGTTATGGGCCACAAATCTCATGGGCTGGGCGAGATGCCATGTAGGCATGTTGTTGGTGCTGTACCGCTGGTGTACGATGGCAAAGGCGCTCGTGAATTCACGGTCATGAAGGTCGAGATAAAACCCGGGCAGAAGCCGTCCGCTCAGCATTCCCTTGTAGACGATGGTTCTTGTCGACATGCTGGCAATGTAAAACTGTCCGGATTCAAGCCGCACGGTACGTGTTATCTCGTTTTCCATGAGACGGCGGATCACATAGAGCTTCCGCTCAAAGTCATCGATCGGAATCGTATTCCGTGCGATAAAAAGCTGGCGTATACGAGGCTGCGTTCTGCGTGTTCTCCCGCTCAGACAGTCGGGACAGACCGGAACGTCCCTCCACCCGATGACTTCGGCGCCCTCCTGTATACATGCACGTTCACAAACAGCAGCGCAGGCAGCACCGAGCTCATCGTCGGACGGAAGGAAAATCATCCCCACGGCATAATTGCCCTTTTCGGGAATATCGAGGCCGCTGCCAGGGCATTCGCGCTGAAAGAACTCGTTCGGAAGCTGAATCAGGAGCCCGGCGCCGTCCCCGCCTGTTGAATTGAAATCGACAGGCCCCCGGTGCTCGAGATTGACGAGGATTTTTATCGCATCGTCAATAACCGTATGATACGGACGGCCGTCAATACGGGCGACAAACCCGACCCCGCAGCTTCCCTGATCGTACGGCGCATCATAGAAATCCCTCGGATACGGTGCCGTGATTGATCCGGCTTCACGATTTCCGACATTGTCAGCTATCAAGATTCACTCCTTTATCTGCGCCAAAATGATTCCGTTTTTTCCCTTCTGCCTTGTGCCTTATACCTTGTGCCTTTTCTCTTATGCCTTATGCCTTTCATCCATTAAATATCGGTAAAATAACACAATGCCTTCTGATCGACAGCATTTGCATAGATAAAAAGCTTTCTGTTTTCGACGATATCTTTTATATCGATGACACGAACCGCATCACTCAGATTTTCCTGGTCGGGAACCAGAGCTCCGAGCCTGTTCGGGGCGCTTTCGAGAATCCGCCTGTTAAGAAAATTATTCCTGACATTCGGGAATACGGCGAGGTACAGCATCTTGAACTCGACGATATCGTTGAAGAAGTGAGTACCGAGCGATACCTCGGGCACGAGATTTTCGTTCATCTCCACAAGCTCGCACAATACGGAAACGGTGTTGATCTCGGCAAACCTGACCGGCACTCCGAGCATGGACATCGAAGTCCCCCATCGTCCCGGACCGATGAGCATGAGGATTTTATCTCCTCCCCGTTTATGGTGCGTCACCCGTCCTATCAGGCGGGCGACGGAATACCGGTCGCGCTCAGGCATTTCCCCGTAAACGGACGGAACGACATAAATGATCCGGTCGATCTCCGAAGCCATGCCGGGACCGATAATCGTGCCGTGCACCTCAAGAAGGATGTCATCACGTTTAATGGCATCCGGTTTGTCGATTTCGCTGACGATTCTGCTCATTCCCATTATCTGGAACGGACGGCACTGGACAAGATTTATCTGGTATGTTCCCTCAGACGTAAAATTCGTCGTAAATTCGATCTCGACAGGATAATTATATGCGGATTGAAGCGTTTTCAGCATTTCCTGCATGGTGTTTACAAACGATGTCCCTGAAAGAAGCTGCTGAAACGTCGGAATCCATGGTGAATCCGCATCATTTTTTTCTCCCGGCGCGCCCGTTTTATTTCCATTTCCCCGTGTTGCGATAATATCAATCGGAAAATTTCCTTCTGCCGGATTCAAATCCTCGAAATTCACCGATGCGAACTTGTTGATGTGCAGGTCGAGAACATCGGCTTTTCGCTGGGCAAACCGCTTGACCTTGTCGAAGTTTTCCTCGGGACGCAGCTCGGGAGCGTTGAGAGCCACGATGCGGGTGTAGTCGTCGTCATGACGTTCGACAGCCCGTGTCCCAAGCCCGCATACGAGCCGTAACATCCCTGCTTCCGGCCTGATTTTATCGCTCCACGCATAAGGATTGAACGAGAATCCCACACCCGCTATCTGGGGGAAAAACAGAGAGCCGTATACAGCGCCGGAAACTCGCTGGACAAGAAGCCCCATCTGCTCGTCGGAATCCAGCAGGCCGCGCCGGTAGCGGTACATGAGCGCTTCATAGCTCATCGTGCTCGCATAGACCCGTCTGACCGCGGAAAGGAAAGCTTTCAGCCGTTCCCTCCGGGTTCCCTGGTTGACGCAGAATACGCTTTCATATTTACCGGAAAAAGCATTCCCGAAATTATCCTCGAGGAGACTGCTCGAACGGACGATGATGGGCGACTGGCCGAAATAATCGAGCATTTCGATAAACTGGTTCGTGATGAACTCGGGAAACTCGCCGCCGAGCATCCGCTGCCGCGAATCGTCGATATCGTCAAGAAATGTCCGGAAATTCCGCTGTTTCTGACGGACTCTCCACATGCCGTTGCGTACGATATAGGTATAGAACACATCGGAACCGATATAGAATGAATCATGAACCTCGAGGGTATCTTTCCACCGTTCGTCTGTTTTCACGAGTATGGCGCGGGCAATGATCATTCCGTCCGCTTTCCCGCCGATAAGACCGGTTCCGACCAAACGTTTGCGGATGGCGAGTATATCGGCGAGATGAAGGTATTTCGAGGCAAGCCTGAGAATATTTTCATCCCGCGAGAAAATCATTTTCATGATCCGCCTGAATATCTCTTCGGCGTCTTTTTCCTGCTTTTCGCCGTTGTTGACCGCTTCGAGTGTTTCCTCAGCCAGGATGAATGTCCTGTCCCACATGTCAACGATCCGTGAGGCGGAATCGAGCCTCGATCCCATGACAGCCGAAACGACCTCCGAGACGGCGGCGCTGTCGGTGACCGGCCTGAAATCCTCCCTTTCCCAGATATGGGGCATGTACATGGTCGGCGAGTGACGCTGCCAGACTTTCATGGGATGAACGTACAGATTGCCTTTATGACGGTACACATCGAGGAAAATCTGTGTCGTATCGCGAATACTCGCAGCTACATGGAGCGAATGACGGTTACGGATAAAGGCAAAGTACGCAAGTGAATCCATATTATAGACATAGGGGCATGTCAGGATGAAAAAATTACCGAGCATGAGGTCGCTGCACCAGATATCGGCAAGATCGGACAGACAGTCGAACACGAAACAGGTGCCGCGGTCGGCTTGCGCCATGATTTTATGAACCTCGGAAGCGGCAGTCTCAAAACCGGTACGCGGATCGACACGGTATATTTCCGCGCCTGTATTGTCTCCCAGCAGCTCGGGATGCGAAGAAAACCGGAAATATACGAGCCGTTTCCCGGTTTTTACGGCGTTTTCGGCAAAAGGTTTTATAAACGGGACATACTCATCGATGGAGTCTATCTGCCAGACAATGTTATCGCCCGGCATGATGTTCTGAAGCACCCTGTCGAGTGCAGGGACTCCTGTGCTGAGGGGAATATATGGTGTTTCCATGAATATACCTTCTCTACGCCGCAAAAAATCAATTCCAGAAGTTACCGCGGATATACTTTCCTGTATTGAACTGTAAAATATAGTAGAGTTCACTACAATGAAAGTCAAAAGAAATCTGACCCGCAGCACCGTTGCAGCAGATTTTTCCTTTTACCCGACATAACCCGATCTATTCACATCCCGATTTATTCATAAATTCAATTGAACACGGAATTTCGCGGATTTGAATTACTTATAGTCCCGATGTAACAGAGCAGAGGTAATTCATGAATAAACCGACATAGATGAAATGCTGTTCACTTAAGAGCGATCTTTTATTAAAGTTAGAGGGAAAAGATCCCCCTCGGCTTCGCCGTATCCCCCTTGTTAAGGGGGAGAAAACACCCGGCCAGTTGTTCCCCCCTTAACAAGGGGGGAAGTCCAAAGGACTAGGTGGATGTTATTTGAAGTTATACTGATTTCACTTAAGCAAACCGTATTAGACATAGGTGGATTTTTTACCTGTTTCTAAATTTCTTGCCATTATCACGGACACACACTATACTATAATTTCATGTTATTTAAGGGTACAGACAATTGTTCGCGTGAAAAAGGCATGATACCGTAATAACCCAATATGAATAATAACAATATACTGCAGAGAGTGTCAAGAAAGCGTTGGAATCCGCTTTTACGTGAATGGGTCATTATGGCTCCCGCAACCGGCGTACGTCCATGGAGCGGGGCGCTCGTCGAACCCGTACGCAACGAACTCCCCGGTTACGACCCGGAATGTTACCTTTGCCCGGGAGTAGAGCGCGCAGGCGGAAAGAAAAATCCGGATTATACCGGCGTCTATGTGTTCGATAACGATTTCCCTTCGCTTTCAATGGATTACCGGCTGCCCGGCGATGGAACGGCAATGGGTGACGAGCAGCCCGCCAGGGGAATTTGCCGCGTCGTATGTTTCAGCCCCAGACACAATCTTACCCTACCGGAGATGGAAGAAGCCGAGGTCCACGGCGTTTTCCGTACGCTCCGGAGCCAGTTCGCGGAGCTTTCCGTCACGCCCGGAATCGAACATGTCATGATATTTGAAAACAGGGGCATCGCTATCGGAGTATCGAATCCTCATCCCCACGGACAGATATATTCCACCGATTTTGTTCCGAAAATACCCGCCATACGATACGAGCAGGCGTCAAAACACATGAGTGAAAAGGGATCATGCCTTTTCTGCTCAATCATCGAAAACGAGATCGACGACGGCAGCCGCATAGTCACCGAGAACGAGCATTTTGCGGCGTTCGTCCCCTATTTTGCACGGCTGACGTTCGAGATTATCCTGATTCCCCGTCGCCATGTGCCGTTCATTACGGAACTCACCGGGGAGGAGCTGTTGTCTCTTGCCCGGATTCACCGTGAGATACTCATACGGTACGATAACCTTTTCCGGATGCCGTTTCCCAACATTACGGTTTTCCAGAACTGCCCCTGCGCGGGAAATCACGATCCGAAACCGTACCATTTTCACATCGAATTTCTCCCGCCCCTGCGAAGCCGCGATAAACTCAAATATATGGCCGGTTTCGAATCGGGCGGCGGCAATATAATCAACCCATCGCTCCCCGAAGAATCCGCCGGGGTTCTCAGAGAGCTTTCCACAATTCATTATACGAAGAGGTCATGATGGATGAACCATATAAAAAACCCCTCAATGTCCTTGTCGCAGGCGGCGCCGGATATATCGGAAGCGTGACGGCTGCCATACTCATCGAGGCGGGACACGTTGTCACCGTGATAGACAATCTCTCGCACGGGTATCTCGATGCGGTTCATCCGGAGGCACAGTTTGTCCGCTGCGATATAACCGATGAGGATATTCTTGAGAAAACCTGCTCTTCGGACATAGATGTCGTCATGCATTTTGCGGCCTTTATAGAGGTCGGCGAATCGGTTAAAAATCCTTCAAAGTATTACGTCAACAACCTCACCAGATCGATCCGCTTTTTCGATAATCTCATTAAATTCGGGATAAAGAAGATCGTGTTTTCATCGACGGCAGCTGTCTATGGCAATCCCGTGACGGTTCCCCTGACCGAGGACGCCCCGCTTGCCCCGGTCAATCCGTACGGATGGACCAAGCTCATGGTCGAAACCGTGCTGCGGGATTATAACAGGGCATATGGTCTGAAGTCGGTAGCCCTGCGGTATTTCAACGCAGGCGGGGCAATGGGCGATTACGGCGAGAATCACGAACCCGAATCACACCTCATCCCGCTTATTCTCGATGCAGCGATAAAAGGTACCCCGCTCAAAGTCTTCGGCGACGATTACGATACCCGTGACGGCAGCTGCATCAGGGATTACATCCATGTCAGGGATATTGCACAGGCCCATATACTCGCGGCCCGTTATCTCTGCGACGGCGAAAATGACACGTGCGGAGGCAATGCCCCGTGCGGGAGCACTGCGTTCAACCTCGGGACAGGCACCGGCTTCACCGTTCTCGAAGTAATCCGCGCTGTCGAGCGGGTCATCGGTAAAAAAGTACCGTATATCATTACCGGACGCCGCGAAGGTGATCCGCCCGAGCTCGTGGCCTCACCGGCCAGGGCTGAACGTATTCTCGACTGGACCGGAAACCGTGCCGGTCTCGAAGATATCATTCGGTCCGCATGGGAATGGAAGAAGAAATTCCCGCGGGGATATGAACGATAAATCCCTGTGAGACAAGGCTTGTAAAAAAACATCGCCGCCCGGATCGTATTGCAAAAATACCGGCCTTTCGCCCGTTGAAGTGTAAAACAGGAACCATGTATATTTATTTATCGGAGCATGCACGATGAGCATTCTAGTAACGAACGTTGTCGAATCATTCAAAAAACAGTGGTCAATCGAGCCGCAGACAATCGCAGCTGCACCGGGGCGTGTCAACCTTATCGGCGAACATACCGACTATACGGGAGGTTTCGTCCTCCCCGCCGCAATCGACCGTGAGATCGTCCTTGCCGCGGCCAGAGTCCCGGGGAAAACCATCAGCGGATATTCCATTGACTTTGACGAAGAAGCATCCTGCGAAACGGGTAATTATGATCCCGGGTACCCGTCGGGATGGTTCCGGTATGTCATGGGCGTGTTATCCGAGCTGGAAAAAAGCGACCGTACTGTCGGAGGATTCCGTTTTGCCGTGGGAGGTAATGTCCCTATCGGATCGGGGCTCTCCTCTTCCGCTGCAATCGAAATGGCGACGCTCACGGCCATGGAAGGACTCATGGGATTCCGCATGGACGATGTACAGGCCGCCCTGCTCTGCCAGCGGGCGGAGAACGGCTTTGTGGGCATGAACTGCGGTATCATGGATCAGTATATATCGCGGACAGGGAAAAAAGATCATGCGGTTCTCATCGACTGCACCGACCTTTCGCACAGGATGATACCGATCAACACTCCCGGCTTTTCATGGCTTGTCATCGACTCCAAGAAAAAACGCGGACTGGTCGATTCGGAATACAACAGAAGGCGCACGGAATGCGAAGAAGGGGCGCAGTGCGCACGCGCTGCTTTCCCCGGCAGAAATATCAGGGGATTACGAAATATCGATGTCGCAGATCTGCCACTCATGGAAGCCTCGTGCACCAGAACGGTTTTCAAGCGCGTCAGGCATATTGTAACCGAAAACAGCCGTGTCATGGAAACGGTCAACGCGCTTAAAGCCGGCGATACCGGGATGGTGGGTCGCTGTCTTTATGGTTCTCATGCAAGCCTGCGCGACGATTTCGAGGTGTCGTGCGAAGAACTCGACACGCTTGTGGATATTCTTTCCGGTGTCGAGGGAGTTTCAGGCGCACGGCTGACCGGAGCGGGATTCGGTGGATGCGTTATCGCTTTTTTGAAGGAAAGCGCCGAAAAGGCGGTCGAAGAGGCAGTATCCGAACAGTATCATCCAAAGAGCCTGCCGAAGGGGACCCGGGCGGACATATGGCCCATAACCATTTCCGATGGCGCCCGTATCATCCGGAATTGAAAACCATGGGCATGTATACATTACACCCTGATAACTCCAGGATACATAATACTATACGCGAAATTATATGACGGCATATCGACCATTACCTGAAATGTGAGGGACAATCCATGACACTGAGCTTACTCGATATCATGATTTTTATCGGATTCTTTGTTGTTGCAATCGGAACGAGCGTGTACAAAAGCCGTAAGGAAGAAACCGGCGAGGATTTCTTTCTGGCAAGCCGCAGTCTCTTCTGGCCTTTGATCGGCCTGTCCCTCATTGCAGCCAATATATCGACCGAACACTTTGTCGGTATGTCAGGCCAGGGCGCAGGAATTACCGGTCTGGCTGTCGCAAGTTACGAATGGCTCGCCTCGATTACCCTGGTATTCGTGGCGCTCTTTTTTCTGCCCAAGTTTCTCAACTGCGGCATTTACACCATTCCCGAATACCTCGAATACCGTTACAATTCGACAGCGCGGGCGATCATGGCCTTTTATACCGTGGTTATTTACGCATTCGTCACCATCGCGGCGGTCGTTTATTCAGGCGCGCTTACCCTTTTTACCATTTTTGACATGAAACTGATATACGCGGTCTGGCTCATCGGAGGGATAGCGACTTTCTACACGACATGGGGCGGATTAAAAGCGGTTGCATGGGCGGACCTTTTCCAGGGATCGGCCCTCATAATCGGCGGAGTGATCACCATGATTCTCGGCTTCAGGGCTGTCGGGGTCAGTAACTTCTTCGAAACCAACGCAGACAAGCTCCATGTGATTCTTCCGCACAATCACCCGGTGATACCATGGACCGCCCTTGTAATCGGTCTCTGGATTCCCAACTTCTACTACTGGGGACTCAACCAGTTCATCACCCAGCGGACGCTTGCGGCGCAGAGTCTCAAGCAGGGGCAGCTCGGTATTATCTTTGCCGCATTGATCAAACTCACCATACCGTTCATCATTGTTTTCCCGGGAATAATGGCGGCGCAGCTCTACCGTGACCAGCTCGCGGTCACAAGCGATGCGGCATATCCGCTGCTCATCAGAAATCTTATCCCCACAGGACTGAAAGGATTTATTTTTGCGGCCATTGCAGGGGCAGTTATCAGCACGCTCGCTTCGATGCTCAATTCCGCCTCAACGATTTTTACGATGGACCTCTATAAACGCCATTTCAAAAAGGACGCTTCTCCCCATTCGCTCGTTAAAGTCGGGCGTATCATGACCATCCTGTTCGTTCTCATCGGCTGTTTTATCGCGCCGCAATTGGGAGCAGCGCGTTTCAAGGGGATTTTCAACTATATTCAGGAATTCCAGGGATTTATTTCTCCCGGAATTCTGGCTGCGTTTATTTTTGGCCTGTTTATCAAACGCACACCTGCGAGCGCCGGGGTTGCAGCGCTTTTGCTGAATGTCCCTATATACGGATTCCTGCTGAAATTTTTCAGCACCATTGCGTTCCTGAACAGAATGGCGATAACATTTGCAATCCTGATTGTTGTCATGACGCTCATCACGGTACTGCGGCCACTTCCGGTGCCGAAAGTACTGCCTGTCCGGGAAAATTTCGATATGAAACCCGCCAAATCGGTCATCTGGCTTGGTACGGGAGTGATTATTGCGACGATCATTTTATACATTATTTTCTGGTAAGATGATCATAGTGCTCCGGCAAATAAATAATGATATCACTATTGGGAATAGATACCGAATCAAGTTCGGCATGACGTTATCCGATATCACTGTTTAATCACTGGAAGAATAGCAAACCGATTTTTATAAACCGAACATATCCTCAGCCGGTGTAATCTCCTGCATTTATGTGCCGAGGGGCTGGAAATGGCCGATTTTATTATCCATACACGGAATCTTACCTGTGATTTCAAGACAGTCAGGGCCCTCGACGGGCTTTCGCTCGAAGTGCCCCGGGGGATCATCTTCGGCTTCCTGGGGCCGAACGGTGCAGGCAAAACAACGACCATACGGCTCCTGCTGGGACTTCTCGAATCTTCGGGCGGCGAAGCCCTTGTCCTCGGATACGACACGCTGACCCATGCGGATGAAGTGCGTTCCCGCACCGGCGTACTCCTCGAACATACGGGACTTTACGAACGGCTGAGCGCCGAAGACAACCTCGATTTCTACGGACGGGTATGGCATATTCCGGAACCGGAACGCCGCAACCGGATAAAAGAGCTCCTCACGAGGATAAACCTCTGGGACCGACGCAGGGAACGTGTCGGTACATGGAGCCGCGGGATGAAACAGAAGCTTGCCGTATCACGGGCTATCCTTCACCGTCCGAGCCTTTTATTTCTTGACGAACCCACCGCCGGACTCGATCCTCTTGCCGCAGCCGCGCTCCGCGATGATCTTGTCAATCTGGTCAGGCACGAAGGGCTGACAGTCTTTCTCACAACCCACAACCTTACCGAAGCCGAGAAACTCTGCCCTATGGTCGGTGTCATCAACAGGGGAAGACTCCTGACAATCGGTCATCCCGATGAGCTCCGCACACGGGCGGGGAAAGCCCATATAGAGGTCACGGGACGGGGATTCACCGGGGAAGTGCTCGACCGTCTCAGGGCGCTGCGGGAAGTTGTATCGGCGGAAATCACCGATTCACGCCTGGTAATTACGCTCGACGGGGATGTTCCGACCGCTCCTCTGGTCAGGCAGATGGTACAGGACGGTGTCGATATAGAGGAAATACACAAGGGCGCCGTGAGTCTGGAAGAGGCCTTTTTGAAACTCATGGAGGAAAAACGGTGAAGTCCGATCTGCAAACCATCATCTGGAAAGAATGGAAAGAATTTATCCATCAGCGCGGCACAACACGGGCCACGATACTGTCGATGCTGATTCCCACGGTAATACTGGGCATCGTTTTCCCTCTGGAGACGGGATACATGTGGGTGGAGTCGCCCCTTTCGCTGGCATCGTGGGGCTGGGTGCCGATGCTCATGGTGGCCACCATGATTGCCGATTCCATCGCCGGAGAACGTGAACGCCATACCCTCGAAACGCTCCTCGCGAGCCGTCTCTCGGACAGCGCCATCCTGTTCGGGAAAATACTGTTCGCCCTCGTTTACGCTCTCGGAGTGACATGCATCATCGTTCTGCTCGGCCTCGTGACGGTCAATGCGGCCCGCTGGGAAGGAAGATTGCTTCTCTATCCATGGAGGATCGCGGTATCGGGAGCGGTGCTCAGCATTCTCGTCGCGGGGTTCACCGCGAGCGCGGGAGTACTCATTTCACTCAAGGCAAGCACAGTCCGTCAGGCGCAGCAGACCATGAGCTTCGGTATCATCATCATCGCGTTTATTCCGGGAATTGTTATCCAGATGCTGCCCGAAAAGACAAAACAGCTTACCACCGCGGCCATTGAATCTGCAGGAGCGGTCATTATCATGCTCATCTTTTTCCTCATCCTTCTCGCTGCTGATATCGCCCTCGTCATCGCCGCCCGGACCCGGTTCAAACGGTCACGGCTGATAGTGGAATAAATCCATGCGCGCCGAACATGCTTCAGCATCTTTTTGATAGCCGGAAGCATGAATAACGACACCTGACACACATATCACTCAGTATCCTCACTATTGCCGACGAAAATTGAACGCCCGAGAAGCCGCACATACTCGCTCCACGTGTTCCCCTCGCTCTGGGTATTTTCCATAATCCTGCCGAGCGCATTGAGCTTGGAATCGATCTCGTCCGCATAGTAGAGCACGAAACCTTCGGGAATCATCGGCACCACAGGGGAGCTGAATTCCTTGAATCCCTGGTGGGCAAGCATAAGATGACTCAGGAGCATTTTCAGGCGGGGCGGAAAACCGTTGATCCGTTCGCACATGTTCCGAACAAACCGCTCGCCCATGACGATATGACCCTCCAGCCGGCCCTCATCGGAATACTCGATAATCGTCGTCACGGAAAATTCCTTGATCTTCCCCACATCATGGAGGAGAGCGGCTACAACGAGCAGATCACGATTCAATTCCGGATGCTTCCCGGCGATAAAATCGCACAATTCAGCCACGCCGACCGTATGTTCGATCAATCCGCCGATATAGGGATGGTGCCATTTCGCCCCTCCGGGGCACCTGACGAACTCTTTCATGAACTGCGCGCTGCCGAATACGGAGTCTGCAAGCTCCTTCAGGCGGGGTTCGCCGATACTCCGGACGAGCGCATCGACCCGTGATTTCAGATTTTCGATATCCCCCGGCGTAGAGGGTATAAACCGGTCGGGATCGTATTCGGTTTCCTCGGCGGGGCGAATCTTTTCGATACGCGCCTGAGGCTTGTCGCGGTATGTGCCAAGGCGGCCTTTAACCTTGACAACCGTGTGCCTGGCGAGCTGCTCCCTGATTTCACGGGCATCGTTCCAGACGACTCCCGGCAGGCTGCCGGTTTTGTCTGTCAGCTCGAGCTCGAGCCTGAACATGTTGTCGTATTCCCGCAGCTCACACCGTCTGATGGCATAAAAACCAACAAATTCATCCCCTTCATGAATATCTTTGATCATGACATCTTTTTCCATATCAGACCCTCACGATTTCCCGTTCTGTGACGATTATATCAAGTTTCCGATCATGAATTTCCAGCGGTACTTCATCAACTTCCTGAAAAGAAAACCCAATACCCACTTTCGGACACCAGCACCGGCCGAGCAGGTAATCGTAATATCCGCCACCGAAACCGAGCCTTCCCCCGCTCCGGTCGAAAGCAAGAAGAGGTGCGATAACGATATCGAGCTGCTCCGGTCTGACCTCCTTCTCAGGATTATAATCGGGCTCCATAAGACCGAACCTGGCGGGTTTCAGGTCATCGAGCGAGTCAATCCGGATGTTGTAAAAAATGTGCGAATCCTTCGAACATTTCGGGACTACCACTTTCCTGCCCTTTTCGAACAGATCGAGAATCAGCCCGAGCGTATCGGCCTCATTATTGAGTGCAGACACATACGCATGAACGGTATATGACCTGGCAAGCTCAGGAAGGGTTTCGCAGGTCTTCCTGATAGAATTGCTCCATATACGGTAGTCCATGATATTCATCGACGCACGGAGAGCTTTCATCCGCTCGCGCAGGATATGTTTTTCGGAACCGCTGTGGATATCGGACATTTTCCGCTCCCGCCGGGGAACATGCATTCAAACCTGACTTCCGGGTGGTGCGACTGTCATCAATATAAACGGAAATTCACATAAAATTCAATGGATTTATTACAGAGGAAATCTGTTCTTTTATTATCGTAAAAATTTTCCCGGGAAAAATTGAGGATTGCCAGAGACTAAAACATGCTTGCCTTTTACGCAATCATTTTTTATATTAACAAATTACTAAGGGCCCATAGCTCAGTGGTCAGAGCCACCGGCTCATAACCGGTTGGTCCAAGGTTCAAATCCTTGTGGGCCCACCAGATAACAGGGATAATGACATATTTGACGACAGAAATATTTTGAGCTTTCTGTTTGAATTTTCATGATTCGAAAGGGCGATTAGCTCAGACGGTTAGAGTGCGGCGCTCACATCGCCGAGGTCACTGGTTCGATCCCAGTATCGCCCACCATTAACAAAACGGAGGTACGATGCTTTTGGTCTTCCACATCGTGAAAGACCCCGGTTTCATGCGGTTCTTTCAGAGTAAAAAAGCATATATCCCCGTGTAGTATACAGTGCATCAGGTAAAAAATGATGCACTTTTTTTTGTCTCAATTCATGCGGGAGTTTATTAATGGTAAAGATTCGCGATGTGGTGGATGTCATGGAAACATGGGCGCCATCATCACTCGCAGAATCCTGGGATAATACGGGTCTTATCACCGGCAATCCCGGCGATGATGTATCGCATATATTGATAACCCTTGATGTAGATGAAGAAACGGTTACAGCGGCGGGTGAAACAAAAGGTACCATGATTGTTTCTCATCACCCGCCGATTTTCAGGCCTCTTTATAACCTCACGGCTCAAACCGGTACAGCACGAGTTATAAAACAAGCGATTCAACACGATATCTCCCTGTTTGCCGCCCATACAAACCTCGATCAGGTCAGGGACGGTGTAAGCGGAGCGCTTGCCGACAAACTGGGACTTTTATCGCCCTCTATTCTTGCTCCGGGCACCACGGGACAGGTAAAATTCGTTGTCTTCGTACCGCCGGATCAAACCGACACCGTTCGTGACGCAGCGGCTTCCGCCGGAGCCGGTATCATAGGCAATTATTCACTCTGTTCGTTCACATCCCGGGGACTCGGAACGTTCAAGCCATCGGAAGCGGCATCTCCTTCGGAGGGTCAGGCAGGAAAACTGTCAAAAATCCCCGAAGACAGGATTGAAATGCTTGTGCCGTCGCCCCTGGTATCACAAGTCGTTGAAGCCGCCCGTAAAGCTCACCCGTATGAGGAAATGGCATATGATCTGATACCCCTCGGCATCAATCATGCCTCGTTTGGTTACGGCGCTGTCGGAGATATGCAGACACCCATGGATCAGACAGAATTCGCCGGTTTTGTCGCCCGGACTCTCGGATGTAAAACACTGCGGATTTCCCGGAGCGCTGCGAAAGAGATACGACGGGTTGCGGTCATGGGAGGAAAAGGCGGCGATTACATCTGCTCAGCAATAAAGTCCGGAGCCGATGCTTATGTTACCGGGGACATCGGGTATCATGATTTCACCGAAAACGGTGCCTCGATCATGCTCATCGATGCCTCGCATCGGGCAACAGAATTGCCGGTGCTCGAAAAAATCAGGGACCGGCTTCTGTCATCGGGCATCGGAAAATATATCACAGTCACTGTTCATTCTGGCGTAGATGCAATTCACACAAAAATATATTCATAACTTTTTTACAGATATCGAATTACGGAGGTACCCGATATGAAGGATGATCTTCTGATATTGCTCGTTGCCCAAGAAATTGATCTGGAAATCGACAAACGGTTTAAATCGAAAAATGAATATCCCAGGCAGATCGAAGCCCTGCAGAATGAAATCGAAACCCTGCAGAATACCCTCACCCAAAAAAATGACCGCCTGAACGAGATAGAAAAAGCTCGGCGCGTAATAGAATCGGAACTTTTGGCTGAACGCGATCTGCTCTCTCAGAAGGAAAAGCGGCTGCTCGAGACGAAGAATAACAAGGAATACACCGCCGTTCACAATGAAATCGAGCTTGCGCGGAAACGTATCGATTCGCTCGAGACCGAAGACCTTGTACTCATGACAGAGCAGGATGCCCTCAATCCCGAAGTGAAAGAGCTGGAAGAGAACCTGGAAAAAACCCGTGCAAACAACACTTCCGGCATCAAGGATATTCAGAAACATTTCGATTCGATCGAATCCGACATAGCCGCGCTCAACCAGAAGAGAAACCGCGAGCTGAGCCATATCAAGAGCACGAGGGCTTTAAGTATTTACAACAGACTCCGTAAAGGGAAAAGCGGCCTCGCCGTTGCACAGGTGGACAAACATAAACACACATGCAAAGGCTGTTTCAAGCAGCTCCCTTCCCAGAAAGTACTCGAGGTCCGACGAGCCCAGAACATTATCATGTGCGAAAACTGCGGCCGTATTCTTGTCTGGGACTCGAGGGATGAGGATTGATTTTGAAGCTGACAGCTCATACCGATGGCGCATCCAGGGGAAATCCGGGACATGCCGCCATCGGTTATACGATTGAAAAAGACGGCATCGTAGTAGAGAAATTCTGTGAATATATCGGGGAAACCACCAATAATATCGCGGAATATAAAGCCCTCATAGCGGTTCTTAAAAGGCTGAAGTCCCTCGGCGCAAGCGAGGTGACGATTTATTCCGACTCCGAACTCATGGTCCGCCAGATTTCCGGTGCATACAAGGTGAAAAACGAAGGACTACGCCCGCTCCACACAGAAGTAATGAGCCTCTCACAGACTTTCACCGCATGTAAAATAACACATGTACCGAGAGGCCGGAATCCGGTTGCGGACGGGCTGGCAAACAAAGCGCTCGATGAGCGGGCTAATTCCTGAAAATACTGCGGAACAGCCGGTAAACCATCCGGCCAGGCTGCGGAGAATTTTTGGATTGTACGCGGGATTGTGACGGATTCACGTATCACTGAGCGATTCTGCGGCTGTCCGGCACCAGCCATGCGAGAGGATCATCGGGTTTACTCCCGATGAGGATTTCGAGCCTGAGACGAGCCTCACGGTCGTCTATAAGACCGGTGCTTCCCGCCGAACCGATAACCGCACCCTCACCGACTTCGTCTCCCTTGTTGACAAGAATATCCGAAAGGTGTCCATACAGGGTATAGTAATCCGTCGGATGGTAAATAAGTATAAAATTTCCATATCCCCGGATAAAATTGGTCATGGCAACCTTTCCCCTGCCGATAGCCCGCACGGGTTCGCCCTGTTTCGTACGGATTTCGATACCACGGTTGGTTGTTTTTGTTTTGGTCCTCTCGTCGACAGCGATTCCGAACGAACTCACCACCATTCCGCTGACCGGCCACGGCAGTTTACCTTTTCTGCTGGAAAAGTTATAGTTTTTGAGGGATTCGGACATTTTTTCAAGCTTCATCTGCGCGGCGATTTCTTTCCGCCATTTTTCGATCTGTGCCTGCGACTGTTCAAGCTCGTTCTGCCGTTTGATGATTACATCTTCCTGGAGCTTCAAATCCTTTTCAATATCCGACAGCAGAGCCTGGCGCTGCTTCTTTACAGCCGACAGGTCACGCTCCTCCCTTCGAGTCACTGAAGCGAGAGCGACCTTGGCATTGAGCGCCTCCCTGATCGTATCCATCGACACTCTGATGGTATCCTGCTGGGCGTGCAGTTCGCCGAGCACAAACAGGTCCTGTTCGGCGAGGATGGAAAGCATTTTGAAATCCCAGAGGAACGAAGAAAACGAACCAGACGAGAAAAATATCTCAAGCGCCGATACCTGCTGACGTTTGTACATGGAACGCAATCGGGTTTTATATGTGTCGGAGTGGCGTTTGATACGGTTCATAGCCGTTTCGTATTGTTTTTCGGCTTCTGAAATCTCATTTTTGAGGAATCGTTCTTCTTTCTGGAGAGTCCAGAGATTGCGATTCACCGCTTCGATCTTTTTTTCGCTGTGATCGAGCTCGACAAGCACATTCTGCTTTTGCTGTTTTATCGATTTGAGCTTCTTCTCATCTTTTTCAAGCTCTTTTCTCGTTTTCTCGATTTCCTTCTCGATATTTTTGATTCTGCCCTGGAGATCGACTTTTTTTTCATTTTTCGCGATAGCCAGACCGACCGGAATACAGACCAGAACGGCGACGATCACCGGAAGCATTTTCGTGAAAAACCGTCTCATATCAGATGGCCCTCCTCACAGCTATCATGCTCCCCAGCAATCCCATGAAACCGCCTACGGGGATTATACATCCCAGAACGAGCCGGTGCGACAAGACGGAAATTCCCCGTATTCTGAACATATAGAAATAGACATCCAGGTTCGGTATATAATGACGAATCCACAGATATGAACCATACAACAGAAGGAATGCGGCAATACCGGAAATTATCCCCTGTATCAGGCCCTCATAGTAGAACGGACGGCGGATGAATCTGTTGGTTGCTCCGACAAGCTGCATGATTTCGATCGTATCGCGCCGGGCAAGAATGGTAAGGCTGATCGTATTGGAGATGATAAAAAGACAGGCGCAGCCGATGATAGTGAACAGAACCGTTTCGGCAAGCAGAAAAGCGATAAAGAAAATATCCATTTTCGCCATCCATTCCTGACCGTACTCGACCGACTCGACCTCTCCGATTTTCCGTATCCGCGTAGCGACACGTTCGAGGTCGCCGGACATACGATATCCCGAAGCCATGGTCACTATGATAGACCGCGGAAGGGGATTGGAATCGAGCCCCGTGAGAAGGTCCTCCTTGAAGATTCTCTTCAGCTCGCGCGCCGCATCCTCCTTGGTAAGGATTCTCGTCGATTCCACTTCGCTCATCGATGCAATGGTGGTCTCAAGGGCAAGCATATCGGCATCGGCCATCTCATCACTGATAAAAACGTTAATCTCTTCGCTTTTCATGACCGAATCGAGAAATGTATGGGCAAAAAGCGTGGTCAGCGCGAGAAGACCGAGCAGTATCAGGGCAATCGTAATGGTTGCAATGGATACGAAGGTCATGGAACGGGTATGAATCATACCCTTCAGGGCTTCCCTCAAGGCATACAACCCTTAATCCTCCCCTCCGATATCGAGAGCGTCCGTGAAGCGCCTCTCCCGGTAAATTCTGTCTTGTGTGTTGCCATGAGAACGGCAGTGCCGGCATGGTTTATTTTTTCCAGAAGATCGACAATCGCCCATGAACTGTCGCTGTCGAGATTTCCTGTCGGTTCATCCGCGAGGAGAATAAACGGCTCGAGCACAACAGCCCGGGCAATGGCGACACGCTGACATTCGCCTCCGGACAGGTCGCGCGGATAGTGTCCGAGACGGTGAGTCATTCCGACCGTATGAAGAGCCTGGAGCGCCTTCTGTTTTACAAAACGCCCCCTGGCACCGGTCACTTCGAGAGCGAACGCAACATTTTCATATGCGGTTTTATCTTTGAGCAGCTTGTAATCCTGAAAAATGAATCCTACCGAACGCCGTAAATACGGTATCTGCGAACGTTTAACCTGACGGGTATCGTTATTCTGAACCAGCACAGTCCCAACCGTGGGAAGAACATCGAAATGAATAAGCTTCAGAATCGAGCTCTTTCCAGCTCCGGACGGTCCCACCAGAAACACAAATTCGCCCTTGTTGACCCTGAAACTGATATCTTCAAGTATTTTCGTATTCGTCATCAACAGGCCGACATTTTCAAACTGTATCATTGAGGCTCCGTTCAGGCTGTCAACCAACAGAAGTGCTTATAATTTCTGCAGGACGAAATGAACGCGCATCGATTTTTCGGAACCATGCGCAAATGTCATGTCATCAAACCGTCCGAGTTCGGTAAACGGCATATCCGAAAACATGATGTCAATTTCTTCAAGAAGGTATATTTTCTGATAGTGACTTTCGTATGTCTTTTTCCCGCCGGAGCGCTCGATGATGAAATGATTCTCCTGAATCCGTTTACGCGGATCGAACCTGCAGGTCCTTTCGCATGTAATATCGCCGTAATGCTCGACCATGGTATGATTGGTAAAAAAAATTTCGGAATTTCTTACGGTGCAGATATCGAAAATGAAAAGACCGCCGGGCCTGATGACAGATGCCACCTCCCGTACCGCTTTTCTGAAATCGGCGGGATTCCGGACATAGTTTATCGAATCATAGAGACAGAGCACGGCATCGTACTGAAAATCGACGGGGATGGAAACCATGTCGCCGGCAAATACAGTCATCGGCATTCCGGCTTCTCTGAATTTCGCAGCCGCCCGCCTGAGCATGGATGGCGAGATATCCATACAGGTCATTTTATAACCGTATTTGAGGAGCTCGATAGACAGGCTTCCGGTACCGCAGGCTATTTCGAGGACAGAGCGGACATCCACCGAATAACGTTTGAAAATTGAATCGATATAAGCAGCCCAGGCGCTGTATTCCACATGGTCCATGAGAAGATCATAGATAAGCGCCAGCTCGGAATACGGGTGTTTTCGGCGATTATACACTTCACCGATTTTATCCTGTAATCTGCCGAACATGGTGCTCACGTGTCGAATACCTTTGAAAGTGTCATTTCCGGTAAGAGCCGAACCCCTTTATTCCAATCGTATATCGATGTATGTTTCATCGTTGAGACCGCTCAGAATACGGTCGAGCTCCTGCATTGTTTTTTCCTGGTTGAGCTGATTCTCAATGAGAGTCCGGTCTTCTTTGATCGTTACGACATGTTCGGGTTTGTACTCGTCAAGCTCAATAATATGATATCCGTATTTTGTCCTGAACGGTTCGGAAATCTCGCCGGGCTTGAGCTTTTTCGCCTCGGTATAAAATTGGGCCAAATCGATATTCTGAAGCGACTCCCGCGTCTGCCAGTTCAGTTTTCCTCCGAGGTCACGTGAATCCTTGTCATCGGAATACTGTTTAGCCATATTCTCAAAGGTGGATGCCCCCGAAAGGACTTCGCTCCGAATCTCGTTTAATTTCGCGATGGTGGCTTTTTCATCCTCTTCTCCGGGTTCAAGACGCAACAGAATATGCCGAGCCTTTACCTCTTCGCTCTGCTGTCCCCTGTCGTCGACCACCATTCTGGTCGTGTCAACCTTGACTATATGGAGGCCGTATATCGTTTTGACGACATCCGATATCATCCCGGGTTTGAGGGTAAATGCCACATCACTGAATTCCTGTATCATCACTCCGCGTCCGAAAAATCCAATATCACCGCCGTTCGGGCTGGTGACAGGGTCTTCGGAATACTGTTTGGCCAATTGGCCGAAATCCTCACCGGCGCGTGCTCTGTCACGAATGTCTTCGAGCTTTTTACGAACAATCTGTTCTTTTTCAGGCGTTACTTTCGGTGTCAGCATGATGTGGCTCAGTTTAAACTGTTCGGGAATCGTTGGCAAGGAATCCTTGTGGGCATTATACCATGTTTCCATTTCCTGGGGCGTTACCGAAATTCGCCGTTTGATGTCCTGAAGCAGCATCTGTTCGAGAACATTTTTTTCAGCCATGATCCTGAACATGTACCGTAACTGCTGTTCGGTGAAACCGTTTTCCCGAAGGGCTTCCTGATATGCTTCCTCGGTTCCCAGCTGCTGCTTGAGATTAGCGAGGTGCTCGTTCATGAACAGATCGATATCTCTCGGGTCCGCCACGATTGAATCACGGGATGCCTTTTCCAGAAGCAGCTTCTGGTTGATCATATCACGGAGTACTTCATGCTGGAGCTGACGGAGCACCTGCGGAGAGCTGTTCATGCTGAGATTACGGTTCATCATCTGAACATTCAGATTATGCTGGACATCGGACAACAGTATTATTTCATCTCCCACCACTGCGACGACCCTGTCGATCATCTGCTCCTCGGCTCCCGTAACACCATGCCGTATACACAGAACACACGAAACAAGCAACCAGAATAAAATCATTTTTTTCATAATATCGGACTCACTTATTTTACTGATTCGTAGGTTATTTTGGCTTTCTGACTCAACTGTTCAATAAATTCATTTTTGACTTCTTCACGTTTTTCAACAATATACATCTCGCGAACCTGGTCGCGGACGGCTTCGAACGGCTTGACACTACCCTGTTCGTATATCTCGTCGATAATGAGACACGCCCAGCCGCCACTCACACTGAACGGGTCGGATATCTTGACAATGCCCAGTTTTTTATAGGTAACAATGATTGCTTTCCATACTTCCGGTTCGATCATTTCTTCGCTTACTATCCCCAAATCGCCTCCATTCTGAAAACTGGGGTCTTTCGACATTTTCTGCGCCAGATCGGAAAAACTGCTCCCGAGCTTGACCTTTTTCCAGAAATCATCAACGATCTCTCTGCTGTCGAAAAGCGCATAGCGAATTTTATATTCATTATCGGGCAGAACAAAATAATCTTTGCGTTTATTGTAGTAATCCTTCAGTTCATCATCACTGGGGGCTTTAATATCAGCAAAAATCCGTTCAAGCAACTCATTCACGAGCAGATTCCGTTTCGAGTTTTCCAGTATCCGCGCAATCATGGGATCCTTATCAATGTTCCGCCTCAGGGCTTCCTGATAAAGAACCTCATTCTTCGCCCATCCCTTGACAACTTCGCTTTTGTGCATTTCGGTCATTTTATCATACACATCTCCGGGGACCAGCGCTTTCATATCCGACTCGGTCAACCGGGCGCCGTTCACCTTGGCATATACGCGTTCGCGGGTATCGCTTTTTTCATTGCCAGCGGAACAACCGCCGTAAATTATCACAAGAAACAGTACTTCAAATGCGAAAATCAATCGCATGTTCATTTTACTGTCCTTTTTACATGGGGTCATTTTACAAATATATCATCATTATTCCATGTATTAATAATAATTTATTTGGTTATTACCTGCAAGACCTTTTTAAAACCGGAAAGAGCGCCATCGTTTTCCTCGGGAAAAACAAACGAAACTGTCATCCCATCAGTGCCGGAGGAGAACAGTAATTTCACAGGCGATTTTTTAACCATCTCTTCTATGGCGCTGCGTGTCACCCCTATTCCCTCGGGCATAAACATGCTCACCTCATGATCCCTGAGCGTTACTTCCGACACATTGAGCAGAGAGGCATAATGACGGATATAGGTGATATCGAGCAGGTTTCTTACCGGATTCTCCGGACGACCAAAACGGTCCTTCAGCTCTTCCTCTATCGCCTCAACCTGTTGAAGTGTAACAGTTTCGGACAGTCTCCTGTAAAATACCACCCGTTCATTCGAATCCGGTATATAACTTTCCGGTATGAAAGAATCGACTTTCACTTTCATTTCAACTTCCGGCGGTTTACTAATTCTTTCACCTCTCAGCTCGGCAACGGTTTCACGTAAAAGCTCGGAATACAGATCGAAGCCTACGGAAGCGATGAAGCCGGACTGTTCCGTACCGAGAATATTTCCCGCGCCGCGGATTTCAAGATCACGCATCGCTATCTTGAAACCACTGCCGAGCTCCGCAAATTCCTCGATGATCCGCAGTCGCTGCCGCGCAATCTTGGAAAGGGGAACCTTCGGCGGAACAAGGAGATAGGCATATGCCCTCCTGTTCGACCGTCCAACCCTCCCGCGAAGCTGGTACAACTGGGAAAGACCGAATGTATCGGCCCGGTTGATAATAATCGTATTGACCGAGGGAATGTCGAGACCGTTCTCGATAATCATGGTCGAGACAAGAACCTGGAATTTGCCATGATGAAAATCGCGCATCACCCGTTCGAGTTCTTTTTCCGGCAGCTGACCGTGAGCCATTCCGAAGGTCACATTGGGCAGAAGCTTTATCAGATACCGTGTCATGGCCTCGATGGACCGCACCCGGTTATGAACGAAATATATCTGGCCGCCGCGGTCTACTTCTCTCATGATCGCTTCCACGATATGCCGTTCCTCGAAGGGTATGATTTCGGTATGTACGCTGTACCGGTCAGGAGGCGGAGTTGTGATAAACGAGATATCGCGGGCGCCGGAAAGGGATAAATTGAGCGTTCTCGGAATCGGCGTGGCGCTCATGGCGAGCACATCGACATTACGGCGGAGCTGTTTGATCCGCTCCTTGTGCCTGACACCGAAGCGCTGCTCCTCGTCGATTATGAGAAGTCCCAGTTTCCTGAGGTGAACATCCCCGGAAAGAAGACGGTGCGTTCCGATGATAATATCGATATCTCCCACCGCGAGACGGTTTAAAATGTCCTTCTGCTCCTTCGCCGAGCGGAAACGAGACAGAGAATCGACTTTAACCGGAAAATCGGCAAGACGTTCCCTGAAGGTTTCGTCATGCTGGTCCGCAAGAATCGTCGTCGGTACGAGGATAACAACCTGCATACCATCCAGCACGGCCATGAAAGAAGCCCGGACAGCGATCTCGGTCTTTCCGAAACCGACATCTCCGCAGATAAGCCTGTCCATGGGAGAGGAATTTTCCATGTCGGCGCGAACATCTTCCCATGACCGCTTCTGATCGGGTGTATCCTCAAAAATAAACGAACCGACAAGCTCCTGAAGCATCATCCTGTCGGGATTGAACGCATGACCGGAATACGCTTTCCGCTCGGCGTAAAGCCTGAGAAGGTCTTTAGCCATCCGTTCGATGGATTTCTTGGTACGCTCTTTGAGCTTGTCCCAGGCCGTTCCACCGAGTTTGCTGACTACGGGGAACACGCCCTCTTCGGAGGTGAATTTTTTCAGCCGCTTCAACTGATCCACGGGAAGAAAGAGCTTGTCATCGCCCTGATAGTGAATCAGGAGACAGTCGGATTCCGCTCCGCCGACCTGCAACCGTCTGAGACCCATGTATTTACCGATGCCATAATCGATATGGACAACGAAATCACCAATCTTCAGCGACCTGAAATCGGGTATCGGAACGCCATCCTTGAAACGACGGTAACGGATACGTCTCCTGTACCTGCTGAAAATTTCGTGATCGGTAAAGAGTGAGATGCCCGTTGCCGGATCGACAAATCCCCCCGAAAGCCGCGCAACAAATGCGGAATATTCACCCATCGAATCGTCGAGAAGCTCGTTAAGGCGATCGACCTGGCCGGTATTGTCGCAGGCAATATGACATGACAATCCCGAAGCGCGGGCCTTCCGGATGTCTTGTTTTACCTCGTCAATGTTCCCCTGATACTGCCGCGAAGGAGTGATATTGAATTCGATTACTTCTCTGTCCGGGGGACGGAGATAACAGTTCTCGATATACAGCATCCGCTCAAGACCCGCCATGAATGTCACGGGCTTTTCATATAAATACTCGGGGGAGACAATATCCGGGTCTTCATGACGCTGACGCTCCCAGAGTATCCACGCATGATCGAGACGTTTTTCAAGCTCCTCCATACACCGGCCGGGATCGAATACCATCACCACCGTATCATCGGGGAAATACCGGACAAGGGAAGCCCGTGAACCGAATACGAGATAGAGATACTGTTCGATACCCTCCGGCCTGTCGCGGCCATCAAAAGAGCCCCTGATACGATCGAGACTGACGCCCGCATTCTTTTCGGCAAGACTGATGCGGCGTTCATCATCGGTATTCAGCCCGGCTTCGGTAATAAACTCATCGGGAGGTATTATTCTGAATCCGGCGACCTGTTCGAGGGAACGCTGGGTGGAAGTCGAGAAGATACGGACAGATTCTATCTCATCTCCCCAGAATTCCACACGGTAAGGGACCTCGCCTCCGAAGGGGAAAATATCCACAATCCCTCCCCTGACAGCAACCTGACCGGCGGCATTCACCGTGTTGGTACGTTTGAACCCCTTGAACACAAGCGACCGGACAAAATCATCGAAACTGACCCTGCTTCCTTTCACGACATCGACACTGACAAGGGATACAAGACCGGGCGGAGTCGCTGGATCGTGAATCCCTCTGACCGACGAGACGACGATATTTACACGGCCGCGCTCGAGGGCATCGAGAGTTTCCAGACGCTGACATCTGACCTCGATATGACTGTCGCTGTGCTCGTAGGGATTCGTGTCGCGCTCGGGGAAGTATTTAATGAGGTCACGGCCCAGGATGTTTTCCATGTCATCGCGGAAAACCTCCGTTTCCTCTTCTGTCGGAAGAATGACCAGCAGAGAACGTCGTTTCGTTGTGTTCAATTCGGAATGAATCACGGAAGCCAGAAAAGCGGAGGATGATCCGCCCAGGCCATGGACGGCAATCCGCCGTGAGCTCAGCAGCGACTCAAGTGAGGCCTGCAGCGTCGGGTTATCTTTATATTGCGTGAGGATTGACTGTAACATCTATGTCTGAGGGAGAAACGTGTGAGTCAAGATTATGAACCAGAAAGGATGTAAATTGTCCTGCGCCCTGTCACAAGAGCGAATGATATCAAAGCTTGGAAAGCCCTTTTCTGAATATTGTCTGGCTTTTTGCATCGCCCTCGACGAATTTGCTCTGGGCTTTAAATCGTTCCGTAATATCATGAATAAGTTTATAAAGTGAACTTTCGTTATGATCGTATACACGCACATTATAAATGTCGTTAATACCGTTCATGTTGATAAGCTCGGCAATATCGACATTTGTCACATAAAAATGGCAGTATGGCATGTATGAGGCGATTGTTTCCGCCGCGAGGAGCTCACTGTCGCGCTTGCCTGCCTCGACTTCCTCGATGCCGTACGCATCGAGCAGCGGATAGAGCACATTCGAGAGAATGTGAAATTCAGGAATATCCTTGATGTATTCGTATTCGAGAAACTTGTTCATGTGAACCTGCGGCGTGCCGACAGCCGGCAGATACGGAATTATAAGATCGGGGAATTCCTCCCAGAGAGACCTGAAATGAAGACCGGCAAGGCTGTCTACCTGTTTCCCGACCTTATAGCTCTCGATGAACTGGTATATCTGAGATGTTTTCTTCTCGCGTTCAAGAGCAGTCAAGGCATTTTGAGCGCTGATGGAACCATATTTGTTGAATCCGGGTGTATACCGTTCATCGGGATTGCGCACAAATGCATCCCGCCACATGGGTTTCGTATATGTGTTTTCGAAAAACGAATTAATAATTCTGATAAGCTGAAGGGTTTTAAGCGTAAAACGCTGGTGAAACTGGATCTGCCCAATTCCGCCCATCATATTCAAAAACTGCTGGTCAATCCGATTGTCCTTGATAAATGCCAGTATAAAATCCATAGAAAGCGGCACAAGCAGCCAGTTATTAACAAAACCTTCATGTAAAAGCGCATAGAGCTTCTTCATCACCGGATACGAACGCTCATTGGTATAATCAAGATACATATACTCAAGGGTATCAATATCGAGATATACGACAAACTTATCAGTCCGATTGAGCATATTCCACCAGTTTCATTTTTAAAATGCATTTAAAACACAAAATAATCATTTAACAATAAATATGAGTAAAAATTATTATAAAAGCAATAATAAAGATTTATGGCTGGCAACCACCCATTTTTTTTAAGAACACTTTTTTTAGATGTTACTTCCTTTGCGTGCCCAAAGGAAGTAACCAAGGAAAGGGCACCTCGTGAAAAGCCTTTTCCCCCGTTCACTGCCCGTTTTTCGGGAATGTGTGAACTCACGAGCCTTCGGCTCGCTCGGACAGCACCCATTCTTTTTCCGAAAACCGGTTGTGACCGTGGGGCTTTTCAACGGGTTTATAAATTCACAGGCTTTAATGGTCTATATTCTATTTATAATCAATGTATTACAATACAATTCATCGTGGATTTTGGGGGGTCTTATGTAAAGATTTATGGCAACCCCTCATTTTTTAACCCGGATTTATCTGGAAATATTCATAATAAAATTTAACCACGGAGACACGGAGAAAATCTATAATTTATTTGAATATGCTTTTTCATCCTTCGTTGTGACCTTCTATGGTCATGCGGGTTATTATTCATACAAATATTTCACCACAAGGACACAAAACGCAAATAGTTAAAACTATTATTTACCCCTGCGGTTTTCCGAACGCATTCTCTGCCGGTATTCGAACAGTATAATGGAAGCGGCAACAGCGGCGTTCAGGCTTTCCACATCCCGTTCCATGGGGATCGAAACGGTAAAATCGGCCGGAACATTCTCCGGCATACCCGGTCCTTCAAGTCCGGGTAAAAGAGCAAATTTCCCGGGAAATCTGAATTTGTCGAGGGGAACGCCGTCTGCAGCAAGAGCGACAATCGGGATATCCATGGCATCGAGCTTATGGATTGAAGGCCCCTCTGTATAGGTAACGAGAAATATCGAAGTGCCGCCGGCCCGTATACTTTTCGGGTGAAATGGTAAAGCGGCTTCCTCGAGTAAAACAACGCTCTTAACACCGAAGGCTGCCGCCGAGCGGATAACCGCGCCAACATTTCCCGGATCCTGGAAAGGAACCAGCAGAGAAATGCCGTCCGAACACCCGTCAGGCTCATGAGACGGGATTTCGGGTGTTTTCACAAGGAGCAGCGGAAATGCAGTGCCGTGAACATCGAGCTCACGGAACAATTCACCGCTGAGGCTGTACTGCGGAATATCCGGTGGAATATCCGCAAGGTGTCTGTCATCACGGGCGTTGCAAATCAGACCTTCCGCAATACCGGGACGTAAACGCAGCATCTCGGGGACAATTTTTGCACCAGAAACGAGCGCATACCCGGAACGTTTTATACCGCGGCTCCCGATGAGTGTTTTCCATAGCCGGAATTTCGGATTTGCCGGGCTGTTGATATCAAGAGCTCTATTCCTGAATCCAGAACTATTTACATGAAAATCAGTCATAGTATTCCCGTCACGGATGTAACAGTTAGTCGATTTCCCTTAATTATCACATGGTCATGCATGAGCAGCCTATGGTGCTGACCGGCTTCGGACGGATACGCATTCGACGGCCGGTCACCCCATTTTCTTCGGATATTTTACTCTCTCCGGTCATGCGGAATATATTCATGAATCCCTGTTTTGTCAAATATCAGTAAAGGCCCGGTAAAAAAACAGAGATTACATCTTCTAAACAGGCATAAGCATATAAAATTGACGGCGGAAATATCATTCAACCAGTTTCATTCTGTCCGGAAAACCTTTTGCAAGGTTTATTGACATTCAGAGCATAATCAGCTATTATATAGATACTTTACAAAACTCACATTACAGCGGAGAATAATATATGTCAAGAAACACTTTACTCATAGTGTGTATTTTCAGTGCTCTTGCGGCACTTTACGGATGTTCATCTTCAACGAGCAATAATTCTGTCGATGTCACCTCTCCGCCTGTTCCGGCTGAACTGACGATTAAATCCATGGAAAATGGAACGGTATTTTTAACCTGGTCACCCGTAAAAGATGATGAGTTAAAAGGATACTATGTGTATTGGAATGAAGGGGCAGAAGTCGATACACTAACCTCTCATAAACTATTTTCCGAATCCGCAAACGCCGCCATTACCGGCCTTAAATCCGATATAACGTACTATTTTGCCGTTTCTTCAATCGATGAATCGGACAATGAAAGCTCCCTTTCCGTTCAGGTTACGGGAAAATACCAGGACAAGAATGATACTACACCTCCGCCGGTTCCCTTGAATCTTCAGTTGTCAGCCATCGGCAACGGCTCCGCAAGCCTCGTCTGGACTCCGATTACGGTGGATGATCTCAAAGGATACAATGTATACTGGCGCGGCGGAGCAAAGGCCGATCCTCTCTCGGCAAACCGGAAGTTTGTTGAAAACAGTTCTGTCACCATTATAAATCTCGATTACGAAATCATCTATTACTTTGCAGTTTCAGCGGTCGATAAAAACGGCAATGAAAGCGCCCTTTCAAACCAGGTCAACGGGAAACCGCTCAATACCACAAGCCCTTCACCACCTGCGAACATCAACATCTCCGCAGTCAACGATATCATACCGAAAATCAATGTCTTCTGGTCAGAAAATACCGAGCCGGACATAAAACATTACAATATCTATCGCGCCCAGACATCAACCGGCCTCGAAGACAGCAGCAGCTCGTATGTCACATCCGTTACGCAGGAATACTATGTCGATGTCAATGTCGAAGTGGGTGTCCGGTATTATTACAGAATCAGCGCCGTTGACAAGGAAAACTGGGAAAGTACTCCCTCGTCGATAGTCAGCGATCTGGTACTCCCCCCGGTCAGTCTCGTTTCCCCCATCAATTATCAGTATATCGGCGATCATCCTCAGTTTACATGGGAGCCGGTCGAGGGAGCGACAAAATATGTGCTGTTTCTGACATCATCACGTATCGGGGGCGAGATATGGTATACCGAGGTCAATAAAAATACTACGCAGGTTACCTATGCCGGTAATGTAACGCTCATCAGCGGCAACACCTATTACTGGAGAGTCGGGGCAATAACGATAAAAGAGATCAATTCGGAAAGTACTATCGGAACATTCGTAGTCAACACCGGAGGGCTGTGACGTTTGGGGTTTTCCATGGTGTTTTTCACGGAAAGCCCTTATCGCCGTTCAAGCCCCTGAGTCAGGGCTATGGATACTTCCGCGTTATCCAGATCGCGGATTCCCGCCTGAGCCGAAATTCTATATTCGTACGGCAGAATGAAATCGATCCCGAAAAATCCGAACAACGGATTTTTCACTTCGTAGGAATCACGCCAGTCTTTTCTGTCCCAGGTGATTGAATTTCCCTGATGAATTTCATAGGTATCCCTCAACCACCACTGAATCTCGGAAAAACCAACGCCGCATGTAATATCCATGAAATCAACACGTTTGACAATCCCGAGCCCGGCATAATAATCGGCCCATTTCATGTCGCGGTTTTTTATGAGGGTTCTGTCGATATATTCCCATTCAATCGAATCATCCGTTTTAAAGTAAAAACCGCCGCCCTCTAAAAATACACGGGTCTGCGAGTTGGGGAAATTCAGCAGGCGGATACGGGCGCCCATTCCGAAGCCGGCTTTATAATCGCTGTCAAAATTCTTAATTGCGTTGGAATCGTTTTCCATGTAATCAAGCTGAAGGTTGGTTCCGCCGCCTTTAATATAGATGTCAAGCCAGTCTGTCAGACCCGTGGTCACCTTCAGCATGATCCGTTTCGACGAGGTGGGAAGTTTGTCCGTATCGAGCTCATAGTCATGCAGCGAGTATGAGTAACTTATTCCGACAACGAGATTCTTTTTACCCACATTCGTCCCGGGATTGTTGAACAGCTCGGCCGGGCTTGCACCGGGAAAACAGACAATAAGGACCAGAAAAATCAGGAGTGTATTTTTCATATATCTCTTCCCCTTCTATACTCAAGTGCTCCTCGAAAATAATTTTCATATGTGATCGATGTCAATACTCAACGATCATTACGGTGCAGTTCCAAGACTCAGATAGATCGCATCACTCGCGGTCGCTTTACCATTGGGACTCGCCAGGGTCGCAGTAACAACCGTGTTTCCGGCTTTGTCTTTCTCCGGATCGAGATTGTTGGTCAGGCTCACCGTGTACCTTATCTCTCCCGGGGAATTGGTTACGATCTTCGAGGTCGACAATACTCCCTTGGCTGACGCGAAGGTAATTTCAGAACCGCCTACGACCGGATTTCCGTTCACATCGTGAACAACAATTTCGAATATCGCTGTTTCTCCATTGTAAAGAATTTCCGGCTCTGTATTAATTTCGAATGTCGAAACTCCAAGCGAGAAAATAATAGGCACGAAATTCCAGACGGTTACTTCGTTTCCGTTCTGGTTGACACCCTCGGTCTGAGCGGTGACAATGGCAATACCATTATTATATAAACCATCGCCATCGATATCAAAATAGGACTTCAGACTATCGTAAGGTGGCATGTCAAAGCTCGCAGGCGTACGCAGCGAGGTGAGTGGATTATTACTGTTCGGGTTGGCAATGGTATTTGAATTCAACCGTGTCGGGAACGGATTGGTCGAATAGAGTGTCACACTGGCCATACCATTTTTGTCGGTAAATCCCGTATCCGTAGTAATAGTCCCGCCTGTCGTTTTGAACAGGACCGCCGTACCTTCTGGTACAGGGTTGTTGTTTCTGTCCGCCACCACGACAGTGATCGTGGATTTGTTATCATTCGTTCCGATCGCTCCGGCATAAATATTAAGCGGCCCGCCATAGAGTCTCATCCGTGAATTTGTGAACGGATCGTTGAGATTGGTCATATCCATGTATGCCGGTCCGGCATAAACGAGGAACTGTGTCGTCTCGCTCGTGATAGGCGGTGACACGGGCTCACCGTTTTCGGTGACAACCGTAGCCTTTACACGAATAGCTCCGGACTTGGTACCGGCATGGAATGAAACTCTCGCAGCGCCGTTAACGGTGGGAACAGGTTCGCTTTCATGGTTAGTCGCACCGGAAGGCGAGAGCGAGGAATTAGTATCATATGTACCGACGAGTTCGAACTTGACCAGATTGCCGTCACCGACAGGATTATTCTTGTTATCCTTGACCTTGGCCGTAATGAGCAGAGTCTCGTTTCGTCCCGAACCCTGAATGCCCACTGAAGTGGGTTCAAATACCAGATCCACCGACTGCGGCGGTCCGGGGATAATGATAATTGTCGTCGTTCCGGTGACAGTTCCCACTGTTGCGGTTATATTTGCAGTACCGACAACGCCGGAGGTAAAGCGGGCGGTAGCAATGCCCTTCTCGTCGGAACGTGTGAATTTTTCAATATCTCCAACATCCGTTGTGAAAGAAACGGTAGTGGGTGTCGTGATAACTGAACCGTCAAACATCCTGAGCGTAGCGGTAATAATGGATTCCATCAAACCATCCGCAACGATGATCGAAGGCTCGGCGCTCAGCTCGATATCGGAAACCTGATTGACACTCGTCCCTACCTCTGCGAACAAAACAGAAGTATAATCCTGCAGGGTACCTGATTTTGCAGTTACCAACACATACCTGTTGGCGTTTTTATCGCTCGTAAGCGTGGTGGTCGCCACACCGTCAACGGTTGTTGCAACAAAGGGATCGATCGTTCCGCCATCGGTTGTGAACGAAATCGTGGTTCCATCGGGGACACTTGCCGCAGAACCGCTTATATCAAAAATTGTCGCTCTGATAGTACATGTCGATTTTCCATCAGCAGGGATACTCTTCGGCGATGCGCTGACCGAAAGATACGAGACCATGAATCCCGGAAGCGTGAAGGATATCGAGCCTTCCTTGCCTCCCGCGGAAGCGGTCAGGGTGACCTTTCTGCCGGCTGAAGCCGCAGGATAGGTAATTTTGGACGCAGCCACGCTGTTGACTGTCTTTACAGGGCTGATGACAGCGCCTTCAGGAGGTTCGACCTTAAAGTATACGGTGGTACCGTCCACAACGCCGTTGGAATTAACATCAAGCACAAGCGCCGATATGGGAAGTGAATACGTGCCGTCATTATTATCGAGTCCGGTCTGGTCGGTACCGGTCTTGTAACCGGGTCGAATCGTTTCCGGTGCACCGGCAATGGTCAACGCAACGGTATTCGACTGAACCGCTCCGACCTGGGCCTGAATCAACACACTTTCGAATGCACTTGGCAGCTGGCCGGAATAGAAGAATGAACTGGCAGTTCCGGAAGATCCGGTCGTCACAGTCGGCGGCCTGATTTCTTCGCCTCCCGCGGGACCCTTCAGAACCTTGAAACTGACAAGCACATCGGACACGGGATTGCCGTATTTGTCCGTAACAACGGCAATAAGCCGTGAATTCCCTCCGCCGACACCAACAATATTGGCATCGGTTCTCAGAATTACCGAATCCGGCTGGGCATTCACATAGGTAAACCGTTTCTCGGTGGAAATCCTGTCATTACCGTATTTCGTCGATGCCGAAACAGTCACCGAGCCTGCCGTATTGGCGCTCACCAGATCAGCATACGCTTTTCCCTCGGCATCGGTGACATCGCTCTGGGTTATGGTTCCGAGCGTCGTATAAAACTCAACCGTTACACCCTCCACGTTTTTCTCGGAAACCGTATCGTAGAGCTGCGCCCAGAGATGGAGTTTATCGCCGCCGGTCGCAACCGAATCCTGGTCGCTTCCGATGGTGAATCTGAGGCGGGTGAAAGTCACATATGTCGAATCAACAGCGCCTGCGCCTTCGATTACAATTTTCGCCTTTCCCGAATTCTCGCTTGCAAAGGCAATAGATGCGCGTCCCTGAACATCGGTTTTAACCGTTTTTTCACCGATTTTCGTGATATCGAGATACCATGCAAATTTCACATCGGTTCCGACAATCGCAACATCCGCGGCATCCTTGACATATGCGGAAACGACGGTTTCTTCTTCGCCGCCGGCAAAAAGATTCTCCGGTGACGCGGATACATTGATTTTAACCCCGGTGAAGTTAACGGGAATGGTTGTCACATGCTGTTTGAATTTGGCGGTTACGGTTGCCTCACCGTTCCGCCTGTCGCTGACAAGGGTAGCTTCCGCGCGGCCCTGTGTATCGGTCGTATCGGAGGAGCTTATCGTTCCGAGCGTCGTGGAAAAGATTATGTTTTCACCGACTATCGGGTTATAATTATCATCTCTCAGGAGGGCAGTGATTATCGATGTGCTGATCCCATTGGCCGGTATCTGGGACGGATTGGCAAAAAGCTCGATACCCCGGGCCTTTACTTCCTTTATGATAATCGCAACAGAATCAACGAGCGTGGCGCCGTAATTTACTTTAATATAGGCTGTCCCGGGAGCATATCCCGAGGTAAACGTCGAGGTGGCGATACCGCTCGCATCGGTAGTGGCGCTTCCTCCGATAGAACCCTGGGTCGAGCCGAATCTCACTTCCTTGCCCGAAATCGGTATATCGGAAGAAACCTCTTTTATGAGTACGTGAATCGTGGACTTGGACTGACCATCCGACGGAAGCTCGGAAGGGTCAGCGGTTACTGACATCGTGATGCCTTTGAGATATATCTTCACTTTCTGTTCGACTTCGCCTGAATATATTCTCACATTCGCAACACTGTCCTGCCGTAACGCTATACTTGTATAGGAGACAACCGCTTTACCCGGTGAAGAATCGGGAATACTGGGATCGCCGGTAATAGCGGAGGGTTGAATCACCCCGAGGTCCGTTTCGCAATAAACAGTCCGGTTCGAGAGCGGTTCACCATTGGTATCGGTCAGGAAAATACTGAGACTGACCGTGCTGATTCCATCGGCCTGCACATAACTTTCTTTCGGGGAAATACTGAGCGTGGCGACAGTTCCGGCTTTCCCGGGAAGCACGACGCTCTTGGAATTACTGATTCCGCCGGATGAAGCGATGACCTCGACCTCTTTCCCCGCATCGGACGATGCATAAATGAGTGTCGTTGAAGCGACGCCGTCCTTCGTGGGGACTCTGCCCTCGATGACGCCGACATCACCACGAAGAGAGAAGTTCACGATAGTACCGTCCGAAACCTTATTCCGGTTTACATCGGAGACAATGGCGGAAACACCGATTCCATGAGTTCCGTCGGGATTCGTCGTAAACGAGCTCGCGCTGAAACCGACAACAACCGAATACGGTTCGCCGGCAATGGTCAGCTTGATTATATTGGAAAAAATATTTCCGATCCGTGCCTGTATCTCCACACCATCGAGACTCGTACCCTGATTGCCGGACTTGAACGACACAACCGCCTGGCCGCGGGAGTTGGTAACCGCGGTAGGAGGAGTAATCTTTTCGTCGCCGCCCGGGCCTTTCAGTATCGAGAATGTAACCGTCTCATTCGATTTGGGATTTCCGGTCACATCATACACGGTCGCCCGTATTTCGACCTCTTCTCCGCCGATCTTGACCGAGAGTCTGTCAGCCTGGATAAATACAGAGTCGGCGGAAGCAGCGATAAAATTCACCGTGGTCGAAGAGCTGACCGGGGGATTTTTAATCGATGCCGTTACCGTGGCAGTTCCAGCGGATGAGCCGCTCGTCAGCTCAGCAACAGCAGTTCCGTCCGTTTTAATTTCGCTGAACACAATCGTGCCAAGGGTTGTGGAAAAATTCACATCATCGCGGCTGATCGGTTTGATGGCGCCATCTTTATCTTTCAGAGAGGCGTTGACGGTCGTTTTCTGACCGCCGGCGTAAATCTCCGATTCTGCAGCTGCCAGAGAAAATGTATAGTTGGTGAACTGTACGGTGAGACTGTCAAGGGTACCGAGCGCGGAAACGGTGATCGTCGCCTCTCCGTCCTTGTCCGATGTAAGGTATGCGGTTACCTTGCCCTGCGTGGATGTTGAATCGACAATCGACAAACCGTGCGATACGCCGTCCGCGGACATCAGCGTTCCGAGTGTCGTGGATAAACTGACCAGTCCATCAACCACGGGAGAGCCGGAAGCATCGCTCAGCGAAATCGACAGGACCGCTTTCGATGTATTATCGGCAACCAGAACCGTAGGGGTTGCCTGGGATTTGACGACAGCGCCGGAAAACTCGACATAGGTCAGCCTGGTTATCTGGTTGTACCGTGCAGTTACCGTGGCTTTCCCGTTAAAACGCTCGCTTTTGAGGTCGACGGTCGCCACACCCCACTCATCGGTAGTGGCTGATTCCTGAATGATCCCGAGAGATGTCGTGAAATGAATGGTCTCACCCTGAACGGGATTTTTTTCACTGTCGAAAAGCTGTGCCTTGATTACCGAAACATCACTCCCGTTCGCGGGAAGAACCGCAGGTTCGCTTGTGAGATTCATGGACAGATTGGTGTCGATCAATCCTGAATCGGGCGTGACCGTAACGTAAGCGGCATTGGAATAATTGCTGATGGTTGCGGTAATCTTGACCTTTCCCTCCTGGGAACCGGCAAAGAGAATCGCGCGGGCAATACCGCCGGTATCGGTAACATCGTTAACCGTCTGCACCGTTGCGCTGTTGTCGGCGGTAAACTTAACCTTGATTCCGCTCATCGCTTTGGAAGTGTCATCGTCGGCATATACTTTAGCGGAGATATTCACCGAACCCTTATTGGCGACAATAGAGGCCTTATCCGTTAAGATAAGCAGCTTGTTGGACACCTCGACCTTATCATCTCCGGGTCCGGTTGTCTGCTCACAGGAGAAAACAAACAGTATGCCAACAATCGACAATATCGCAATCCAGCTCAGATGTGCCGAGTAATTACCAATTATTCTTTTCATGGTTCACCCCAGTAGAGATCAGTTACACACCAAGGTTACTCAGCGTGTCATATATAAAACCATTAAGATGATACAGCGTTCGTCCGAACATCATTGGGGCGACTCTGTCTTAACCCGTTCAATAATATTCGGTGTTATAAAAATAACCAGATCGGTTTTCTTGTTTTCAATTTTCGTATACTTGAACAACTGCCCGACAAGCGGGATATTCTGTAAAATCGGGATACCCGTATCACTCTTTGTATCCGACATCTGACGCAAACCGCCGATAACCGCAGTTTCACCGTTTGATGTTATAATTTTAACGTCGGCCTTCTCCTCGGTAATTCTCACTCCCGTACCAACGGCTTCTCCCTTTCTCCTCGCAGCCATTACATCAAGGAGAATACGATCATCCGTGAGTATGTGAGGAGTGACCTGAAGCTCGGTCGAGGCATCGATCATATCGAGAACTACATTACGTGCTTCGTCATAAGAAAGCAACGGTATCTGTTGGCCGGACCTGAGGATCGCCTGTTCGTTATCCTGGGTCGTTATATGGGGACGCGATATAACTTCGGCTTTGTTCTTGTCGATCAACGATGCGAGTGTCGCCTCGAGCATCACATCCGAAATGGAACCCGCATATTTACCGACAATCAGTTGATTCGCCACGTTAACCGTATTCTGAGAAGCGGAATTATTGTTTTTCACCGCCGACCAGTTCACACCGAGTTCGGAGAGAAATCCGGAATCAACGGTAACCATCCTGACCTCGATGGAAACCTGCTTTGTTTCCTTATCGAGCTCCTTGATAATATCCTCGATCACAGCCAGGCTGGAATCCGATGCGGTAAACACGAGAGAATTTGTCCGTATATCGACTGATGGCTTATCCGCATCGCCAAGCAGCTGATCGATGGTTGTCTTGACATTTGCCGCATTCGCATGGTGAATTTGAATTACCCTCACCTTTTTGGGGGCGGCAAGTTTTACTTCGACAGATTGTTTTTTCTGAATCTCTTTGAGAGAATTGATCTGCAAGGTGTATTTTTCACGGGGAAGAACCTTGATATACCCGTTATCTTCGTACCCGACGAGATTTTTCATGTTGAGTACCGCGAGAAGCGCCGATTCCCATGTTATATCCTTAAGAAAAATCGTACACGCGCCGGTGATATCCTGATCGAGGATAATGTTACGGTTACCTATCTCCGCAAGGGTTTTGATGACCTGACGGATATCCGCATTCTCAAAATCAAGCCGTGATATCTCTATTGTAGTCGGACTCTGCGAGGTTTCGCATGTCCCTGTTCCGTACAAGAAAACCGCACATACCCCGAAAAGCAGTGCAGCATAAACCATATGTTTTTTCATAGCGGTCACCTCGATCATTTATTGCCGGCTATCCTGAATGATAAACAGGACTGACGGCAGGGAAGCTCAATTCCGGAACTGTCAAGCGCGATAACCTTCCAGTACAGTTTCTTATTAAGCGGTAACTCCATATCCTCTATCAGAATATATGATGTTTCCCTGACTTTTTCCCTTATGATATTCGGAGGGCCAAAATCCGGATTGTCATCGACAAGAAGTATATACGTTACAGAATCGCCATCATACCTAGACCATTTCAATACATGGGGCAGCCTGATCCACGAGTCATCGGGAGGATCGTAGAGCGAAAATGCTTTCACATTCTCTTTGGAAGTACTTTCGGTCTGCTGTTCGACCACAGGGAACTCACCACTTGTACTCAGCCATTTTTCCTCAAGCGTTTTTGTTGAAAGTGACGGTATGACAATATCCTCTATCCTTATTGTCTTCTGAGGCTGGCTGCCTGTCTCATACACGATATCGATTCCGGGTCTCTTGATGACATTCTTCTCGTCCTGCTCGACAAGAACCGTCGATTTCGAGGATTCGAGGAACATGTCCACAGAAATCGACCGCCCATATTTAACTACATGTATACGGACGCTGTCATCAGTGATGTCCGTCACATACCCGCCATAAACCATGTAACCCACGCGAAGCACATGCCCGAAACCATCGGCGTCCAGCACAAGCGCATATATGTCGTCATCGGTTTTAACGATACCCTGCAACTTTGCTTTCTCGTAATTAAAAAGCCCCTTGATCTTCTTGTTTTCTTCAACTTCCGCGGGAGCGAGAGAACCGAAAGGATCACGTTTCCCCTGGGCATCATATACAGGCGCAGATCGTGTGAAATCAGTGAGTCCCTCGGCTTTTACCGTTGAATCGGGAGCCGGGGAGGCCGGAGTTTTCGCCTGAGCACACACATCTTGAGAAAGCGCCGTCTGAAAAACAAGGATTATGAGTACCATTACTGTTTTCATAGCATCAACCCGTCACATCTATTTTTTGGCAGGGCTTTTTTTAGACACCGGCTCTTCTGCCTGTACTCCCGTGAAGATATACGATGACAGAATACATTCAACGGTGAGATTTCTCGGCTGGTCTGTCTGAGCCTCGGCTTCGTTTTTTTCTCCCTGAACCACATCGGCATTAAGAGACATCTTCAATTCCGAAACGCTCAGGATTCTCGGCAGAGTCATAATTCCGCCCATAAAATCGGCAAACTGATGATACCCGCACTGAACGGTCATCTTGTATTTATTCTGTTTGTATGGCTTTCCTTTGCCTTCTATCGTCTGAGTGGCATCAAATCCGACAACATATACTTTCGCCGTGTACTCCACTTCAGAGAGCTGATCAAGAAGCCTGGCGACGTTTTCCGTATCGGGAAGATACTGTTCGAGCTCCCTGTATTTTTCCTGAAGCTGCTCTTTTTGAGCGTTGAGCTCTGCAGGGCTATGGAGGCTTTTCTTTGTCGCTTCAAGCTTTTGTGTCAGCGTGACAATCTCGGCTTTTTTCGACTGTAATTCGGTCACTACCGGTTTAATCATAAAATGATAGAAAAGAACCAACAGGACAACCGGGACCATAAAAATCGCAATCATCTTCTGATTTTTAGGGTCTTTTATGTCAAAATCTATTGCCATGGTTCAATCCATCCCGATTATTTTTTAGCCGCAGCCTGCTTGGAGGGAAGCGCTTTCTCCTTCGGAGGCGGAGGAGGCTCGAATCCAGCCAACTCGACACTCACGACATATTGATACGCATCCCTGATTTCCATCGGCGACGGTTTTATCGACTGTAATGCCACATTCCTGAATTTGTCGTATTTCTCCAGGCCCTGGAGAAAACTGGAAATGTCTTCCTTTGAATAAGACATACCCTCAAGTGTATATAAAATAACACCTTTATCCTCTTTTTCCACAATACTCGTAAGCCACAGGTTCTCGGGTAAAATACTGTTAATGTGCTGAAGCATGGCAAACCGAAGATCGCTGTCCGAGGTGAGTTCCTTTATGATATTAATACGTTCTCTGACCTTTACGGTAAGCGTATCGACTTCTGCCTGCAGGTTTATTGTTGCCGAAAGCAGTATCTGTTGTTTCGCGAGCGACTGTTTTGCACTGTCCTGATACCTGATGGCCCCCTTGAGGTAATAATAATATGCTCCCAGGCCGGCAGCGGCAACGATAATAACCACCACCATGAGGGTACGGATATTGAAAAGAAATGACGTTTTTTTGGGTCTTAATTCCCGCGGCAACAGGTTTATGTTAATGTACACTGCTTCCTCCGCCTTAAACCTTACGGGTAGCCAAGCCCATTGCGGTTGACAATACCGTACCGATTTTTTTCGGATCAATTCCTTCCATGATTCCTTCGGTAAACTGGACATGATTGAAGGGATCAAGAATAACAACCTCAGCTCCGGTACGGAGTTCGAGCACATTAATGAGACCCGGAATCCATGCAAATCCTCCGGTCAGAACAACAAGATCGATCTTATCGACCGCATCGGAGGCCTGAAAATAGGAAATGGCAACTCCTACAGCGTTAGCAAATTCCTTGCTCGTTGTATTCAGCGTATCCGCAATGACTTCAATATTGCTTTCTGCGCCGATGTCTCCCCTGATAATATCAAAAATCTTGTTTTTGGGGATTTCAGAGATCATCTCGAGTTTTTTAATAAAGGTCATCCCCGCAACCGATATATCGCGCGAAGAATGGAATACACCGTTTCTGATAAATGCAGCGACCGTGCTTTCGGAACCAATATTAAGAAGCACACTCGCTCTGTACTTTTCAAAATCGTAATTGATATGGGCAATGTTGGTCAGGGCAAACAGGTCAACATCGAGAATAACAGGCCGTAATCCCGCCTCATTGAGAAATTCTATATACGCATAAATAATATCGTTCTTGGCGACCACCATGAGTACTCTCATTTTCTTGGCGGCCTCGTCACGCTCCAGGACGGCGTAATCTATCTCGACATCGTTCATGTCAAACGCCGACATCTGCTCAGCCTCGATAATGACAGCCTCGCGCATCTCCTTTTCGGGCGTTATATTCATTGTAAGAACTTCCGAAAGTATGGCATAATTGGGCAAGGCTACCACAACATCCCTGGCATGAGGATCACAGCGGCCAACAGCTTTTTTAATCGATTGCGCTATGATGGACGGGTCTTTTATCTCTCCGGATTGTACAGTACCTTCCGGAATCGGCTCCAGAGCAAAGTTTTCCAATACATGGGCCTTCCCTTTAACTGACATTTTCACCGCCTTCACCATGCTGGATCCGATGTCGAGACCTATCGTACTCACTTGCTTTTTAAGCAGTTGCATACCGGGCTGTCCTTTATCACAACCAATGTTCACTTCCGGAAAAAGACAAAAAAATGGGGGCAACTCACCCCCATGAGCTTATTATGAAAATGCTTTGTGCGCCATCACTCTCATATATGCCATTTATCAGCTTATTACAATTAAATTTATCTTTCTTTTTTGAATCTGTCAAGATAAATATTTAACAACTCCCTGTGAAAATGAAACTTATGTGTGAAGACAACAATATATGACGTCATAAACTAAAACACACACAACTTATTGTATATTATAAAAAACCAATCAAACAACAAATTTATCGTTATTGTCCGAGCTGAGCCCTCATAACTTTCTTATCCGACGCAAAATCGATACAATCATTAACGGTTATAAGCTTCTTCTGATACAGTTCGATAAGCGCCATATCGACTGTCTGCATGCCGTCACTCTTCGATGTCTGCAAAACCGATGGAATCTGGAACGTTTTACCCTCACGGATAAGATTTGCAATAGCCGGGGTTCCAGCAAGTATCTCGATGGCTGCTACACGTCCACCGCCGACTTTCTTGAGGAGGGTTTGCGCCATAACGCCTTTCAGGGACTCTGAAAGCATCGAACGAATCTGGCCCTGCTGAGCGGCGGGAAATACATCGATAATACGGTCGATGGTTTTCGCGGCGCTGTTCGTATGGAGCGTTCCAAAAACGAGATGTCCCGTTTCGGCAGCCGTCATCGCCAGCTGAATAGTCTCCTGGTCGCGCATTTCTCCGACAAGAATGACATCGGGGTCCTGACGGAGCGCAGACCTGAGGGCCGCGGCAAAGGAATCGGTATGGGCATGCAGCTCACGCTGGTTGACGAGGCATTTTTTGTTCGGGTGAACAAATTCGATGGGATCCTCGATGGTAATGATATGCTCCGAGCGGGTATTATTGACATAATCGACCAGAGCAGCGAGGGTAGTCGATTTTCCGCTTCCGGTGGGACCGGTACACAGTACGAGCCCCCTGTGGAGTTTGGCAAAGTTCAGTATCTGCGGAGGACTTTTAAGCTCCTCAATGGAAAGAATCTTCTCGGGAATTATGCGGAAAACCGCGGCAATCCCACGGTGCTGCATAAAAACATTGGCCCTGAACCTTCCCGTGCCTTCAAGGGCATAGGCAAAATCGACTTCCTTGATCTCCTCGAATTTCTGCTGCTGGTACGGCGTCATGATTTCATAGAGGAGTTTTTTCGTTTCTTCCGGCGGAAGCAGCGTATTTGTGACCGGTGTCAGATCACCTGAAATTCTAAGAAGCGGCGGAGCACCCACGCTGATGTGCAAATCAGAACCTTTTCGTTCTTTTAATAAGCGAAACAGTTTATCGATCTGAGCCACTTCATGCTCCCTTCATATAAAATTCTTTCACCGACCCGTTATTAACCGATAATCAGACCGGGATGGCGTGAAAAAGTATCTTTTCAGTCGCCCTATAATACAATATCTATTGTATATCTATTGTTTGCCGCTGTCAAGAGCAAGTAAGCCGGTCCCCAAATCATCAATCGGGGACTCGTGCCGACCTTTGACAGGTTTTATCATCGGGACGGCGTTTTTCGACAGGTTTCAAATATATTTTATAACATCGCGAGATAGCGGTCAACAATAAAAAGTATCTGGTGCCGAAAAAATAATACACTGTAACCACCAAGCGCGATAAAAGGGCCGAAAGGGACCTCCTGTCCTGTCTTGATTTTTCCTGAAATAATCTGAAATGTCCCCCATAGTCCGCCAATAATCACTGCATGGGTAAAAGTTATAAAACACCAGAAAGGGCCGACAAATAATCCGATGACCGCTGCGAGTTTCATATCTCCCATTCCGATACCCTGACGTTTGAAAAACACCTTTCCCAGCAGCATCATGATACCCAGAAACACCAGCCCCACACCGGCGCCGGCAGCGCCCCTGAGAATACCGTAAGTCCCCCATCGGAAGGATAACACAAACGCCAGCACTCCTCCGGCTATGTTGAGGCGGTCAGGAATAATCATATGCCGGAGATCGATAAAAAATACCGCGAGAAGAATCAAACCGAGCATAAGGTCGGCCGTAAAGTTCAGCCAGGAGTCATTGAGCATAAACAATATCACCGCCATGCAGGCGGTCAGTATCTCGATCAGGGGATATATCTTCGATATCGGGGCTCTGCATGCTCTGCACCGACCACCCAGCACAATATAGCTCAGAACAGGTATATTGTCACGATACCGTATCGGTACTCCGCACAATGGACAGCGGGAACCGGGAAAAGCGAGCGATTCCCCGCGGGGCAGCCTGTATATGACAACATTGAGAAATGATCCGAGTGCGGAGCCGAGTAAACCAACAAGTACTATCGTAATGATGTACTCATGATTCATACAGTCTGAAATCCTTGATTGAAAAAAACTTCAACACCGATAATCTCTTGCTGATAAGCTCATAAAAGCAAAAAAAACGAGACGTCTCATCGAGCGCCTCGTTTTTTTCACGATTCGGCATATTTTTACCAGCCGAGAAGAATATTCACGTACAGAGTAGAACTCTTGTAGTCCTCGAATGCGCGGGTTGTTTCCTTATATGTCTGCTCATCAAACCGGAATCCTGTCGCAGCCCAGATTTCATATCCGAAATATGTCGTACGGTTTTCGAGCTGCAGAGCATAGGTTTTCTGATCATAGTCATTTTCTTTCTGAACCAGATCCTTGAACTGGAACTCAAATCCGGGAATACCCTGAAGACCGAGCGTAAAATTGGTCCTGGGCGAAATGATATATTTCAGCATGATGAGCGGAATCCGCGTCGTATAGTAATCATTGGGACGCGCGACATCGTCACGGTCTTTCTTATAAAACCGGAATTTCACACCCGGCGAAAAGACAAAATTTCCGAATTGCTTGGTATAGACAACTTTGTTAACCATTGCGAAGGTGTTGATGGTCTGTTCAGGCTGGTACGTGTTGTCGTATAAAAAACCTGTAACCCAGTCGTTTTTCTCAAATTTCACGTGATTTTCGATAGTTATCGAAGGTACGGCTCTGATTTTCGATTCCATGAAAAACCGGTTGACCTTCGAGTCCTTATATTCAAGTTCGTCATAGAGAAATTCACGGGTAAAACGGCCGATTGTCGAAGTAATACCGGGAATAAGGTAATCGGTTCTGAACTTGTTCGACACCTGGATATAGGGATCGCGCACATTGTCCTGTATTTTTTCGTACCGGTATTCGGCATACAACTTACCGACATCAAACACATTGTAATTGACCTGAAGTTTGAAGTAATCATCATTGGTTCTCGAATCGAGACCGACACCCTTGGTTTTAAATGATCCGAAAAACAGGTTAACACTCCTGGCCGGTGTATACCTGAAGTAAACATGATGTCCCTTCCGGTCCAGGTCATAGGGAGTGTCGAATTTCATATCGTCTTCACGGAAATCGGGGATGTTGTTGTTATTGAAGTCATTGCCGAAAACAAATTCATCGGGATCCACATCAAACATAAGAAATGATTCGTTGTAATCGGCAATTTCGTTATTGTTCTTGTTGTTATCCGCAATACCGTCGTTATCCTCGTCATTGCCGGGAAACACACCATCGGGATCCTCGTGTGAATAGATGTTATAAGCACCGATGGTACGGTTTACAGGCATGGTATCGGGATATACATCGTTATCGTCGTTATCCTCGATAAGCGGCAAACGCATGGTATCGTTACGGGTGTTCAACTGTGACTGCCCGCCGGTACTCGATGCAACTTTTGCGGGCATATAGTAATCAAGCCACGGCCGGTAGAATTTGCCCATTTTAAAGAGCTCAGCCGCAAACCCGAACTTCGACCAGTCCTTCTGGGCCGTTATATAATATGCGTCATCGATTTCAGCCCACTTGTGGCCAGTTCTCGGCGGCTGTCCGGAGACGATATTTTCCGGCTCGCCTGTTCCGGGAAGTCCATCGGGATACATATAATGACTCGAATTGGCAACATATTCCGCATTGACTTTAAGTCCGTACAGATTGAAATTGGCATCCAGACCATAAACAATCGACGCAACCTGGAATCCGAAATCGAGGGTGAATGTTGTCAGGTTAGAACCATCCTTGACATTACCCTCCGCCTGTGCCATTGTTCGCCAGTATGCACCATTATAAAAACTGGTCACCTTACCGGCTGTATCGTTACCGCCCTGTACTTCTTTCGTATAGACCATCGATGTCTGAATTCTATAATCATTGGCAACTGTTATTTCCGCCTCCACGCGAGTCACTTGTTCTGTAATACTGGTAATATCAAACCAGTACACGACCGTCTGGGTACCATTTACATTAACAACACCCGATCCCGGATCGAGAAATTGAAAATACTGTTGAGCGAGATTGAGATCATAGTTATTCTGAACGTTTTTGAGATTGGCTCCCTTAACATAATCCAAATAATAATAAAAATCGGCATATTTAGGCATATTCTCAAATAAACGGAGCGTATCAAACTCGGGTCTGCCGTTACCGGCCGTTGACATCGGGTCCACATAAGCCTGTTCGGTAACCTTTGTAATTGCCGTTGTACGGTCACGGGTGACATCATCAAGGATAATCTTGGGCTTGATATCGTCCCTGTACTTTCCGTTTACCTTGAGTCTTACATTGTAAATAGAGGGTCCGCCTTCATTATCATCCGGAGAATCATCCATGAACCGCAGAGCATAAATGAGCGGCGTCGGAGTAAAATTACTGACCGTGCCGTACCAACTGTCGCCACCTTCCCTGTTCCCCTGTGAAGCGTACATGTTCGCATAGGTCGCACCGATCGTAAGAACACCGAGTTTCCGGCTGAAACGTCCGCCGCGCAACAGAACACCACCCCTGCTTACCAGCATTCCATCACTGATTATCTGATTACTGTTGACAATACTCATGGTATTGTTTTGCGACTGCCAGTCGATTCTCATACCGGGCATATTGGGAAGGCTCAATGTCAGCGGAGAGTACTTCGTTCGTATCGCACCGGCACCGATTACCGATATTGCCCAGTCTTCAGTGGATTCCCGTGCAAGCCACACGCCATCGACCTGACCCTGAGCGATCGAGTTGATATAATTATACGGCATCGTAACCGTGTAGGTTCCATCCCCGGAATACGATTCGTTCCATATATTACCATCATAACGCATCCTGGCGATTCTGTCGCCGAATTCATTGTACGACCATCTCAATCGCCGCTCTTCGATGATGTTGTAGTTTTCAAATCCACGGAAGGAGTAATTCTCATACCGGTCTTCCATTTCATAGAAATCATATCCCCATTTTCTATAACTCTCATAATTCGTCCCGAAATTTCCAAGATATGTCTGGTTCTGAGCTTGCGCATTGGTCCTGCCGAGGGCATTCAATCTCTCCTCGGTAGACATGTTGAGCCAATCCTGCTCGGTTAATTTACGAAGGTCGTAAATATTTTGTCCCGTTACCCTTCCACACAGAAAAACAAAAAACAAAAAGCAAACTATCCGCATCGACCGTTTCATTTGCGCCCTCGCATTTATACATTTTAACTTATTGTATTTATTAAGGCTCTGAGAATAATTCTAACAGTAAATACGCTGACCCTCACTCCTACCACGATGAAATTTAATATCATATGTATATATTGACAAGAGAAAAATCAACTGAAATCATCATTTTGGCAACATTCTTCCTGTTGTCATCACCATAAAACCCTTCTCGGCGGTCTTTCCCGTGGTAATATCCTTGACTTCAAGAACCCATCGACCGGGCTGATCGCCTATAGAAATATTCAACGACGACTGTAAAATCCCGTTCACCGATTCCCTGCTTTCCGAGAAGAATGGCTGGATACTGCCATCAGGCCCTTTTACGGTAATAAGGAACACATGACGGCCAGGTTTCATGTTTATTCCCTGAGGAATTACTGCAGCCGTATACTCAAGTGTACCGCCTGCCTGAACGACCGGGGTTTTCAATCTCAGTTCGATGTCTTTCACCCGGTAAGGCAGAAGAGCGTACAGCTCGGCTTTGCCCGGCGCCGGAGTTACCGATATCCGCTGATTGGCTCCCAGAAAAGCGCCGCTGCGGACATCGTAAACGAAATACGATTTCCCGATCTGGGACAGATCGAGATAATAACCATCACGGAGATAGTATTCAGCCGTCATACCCGGATCGGGTAAAATGCCGACATATTCGATCTGATCATCCCTGAAAACCGTGGCACTGATTTTCCGCGCAAGAGCCTCCGATGAATCGCGGACGGAGATATAGGGCTTACCGGCTCCACCCGTATAGAGACACCACGAAACAATATCCCTGAATACCTTTTCATGGTTTTCCATGCGCATGTTTTCATACATTCCCATCCACATATTAAGGAATATACCGTTTCCGTTTCCATATCTGTTGACAATAACAGCCGGAGTTTTCCCGGAACGGGCCAAGACATGAACACCCTCAAGAGCCCTGATTGTGGGGTCGCTCAGACAGTTTTCGAACGTATGTTCCGGCAGAAACCCGCCATCGACCTGCAGGGGCTCGAATGTTCCCGGAGCCAGCGAAACTGTCCTGTCAGTGCCCTGCGCAACGCCGAACACATCATCAAGCGCGCCTTTTTCGCGCATGAAGAGATGATCGTTCATCACCCCCGGCCGCATGTCGGCTATCAGGGTACCGCCATTAAGAACAAATTTTCTGAGGACCTGCGCAGTCTCATCCCCCATCGATTGGTTATACGGCAGGATGAGGATATCGAATTTCTCTTCCGCAAGCCATTCCTCGGTCAACTGATCTTCGGAAATAAACATCGGGGTAAAACCCGCGTCCTGACATGCTAGATAAAACGACCGTACGGACTTCGATACCGACGGGACAGTATCGGTGGATGAGCCGGTAATCCCTTTCCCATCCGTTAACGAGCCTTCACTGGAAACCTGTTGCGCCGAAGTATATGCCGCCATCCTGGAAAGGGGACTGTAGAGGATACCGACCGTATCGACAAGCCGGGTGCTTCCGTACAGGAGGAGATCGATACCACTCATGATTTCACGGGCTTCTCCGGCAAGCACCGAAAACGCCGGCGACAGTGTATACTGAGGGGTAAGCGCCGCATCGATACCGCCGAATGCCGAGTTCCACCATACACTGTTCATGCCGAGGAACAGACTCTGCCAGGGCGCAGCGCGAAGCAGTTCCTCGCTGCCCAGAGGATACATCTCGCCGCCAGCTAAAAGACCGGTCATCGAATCGCGCTGAATAAAGGATTCAAGCGCGGCGGAAACACTTACGTCACCGGGATATCCGGCTCCTGTTTCCTGCCCGGAAACAGCCAGCGTCAAAAAACCGGTCAGATCAAAAAGGTTGTACCCTCTGAACGGACTCCATGAGTTACCGAACCCCTCGATGCCGACTTTCATGCCGTTTTCCGCGCTGTTAAAGGCTTCAAACGCCCCGTTATGAGCCTGCGTGAATACATCTTCCATGTGAAGCCTCGTGTCGAGCCATACTGCGTATTCGCCTGTTTTCCGGGCCTGCGCGAAGGGTACGGGCTGAATGTCGGTAAATGACGGATAAGCACTCCCCCATGCTTTGTTTACATTCTCGACCGATGTGTATCTGTTTTGCAGATAATTACGGAACGATTCACTGTCGGTTTGCGAAAAACTCACATCGACATCGTAACCGGTAAGCATGTTGTCGCGTCCGATCGAGTAGGCAGGCGGGGAAAAATGACGTAATGTGTCAGCCACCGCCCTGATTCTTTTTTCCAGGGTCTCATAAAAATCCACCGTCGTCATCACCGGCTCCATGACAGGGCCGGATGAGGAACTTGCGATCCGTGTAATCCGCGGAATAATCCCCATTCCGCCCGATGCGGCATGAGAGGCGGCCCTGAATATGCTGTCCATATCATGAAGAGCGGTCATATCGATGTCCAGCATGGTGACACCAGCATCGCGGAGTACCGTATAACGTTCAACGCTCGTGGATTCCGAAGCCCGGTTATCACAGACCACAAGTGAAAATCTCCGCGGATCGTGGAGACGGCTGATATAAACCGGTTTTTCGACCATCTGGACGGTTTTATTGCTGTGGACCAGATATGCCCTGACATACATGATCCGCTCATTGATGTGTCCGACCTTAAACACAAAATCGACATTTTTCAGGTTGAGATCGGGTACCGGCTCATTTCTGCCGATCAGACGTCTTCTGCAGTCAAGAAGATCGAACCTGACACTCATCGCGTCGGTGAACTTCGTCGAAACCTTGAGTTTACCGATTATCAGTCCACCCTCGGGTGCGGACATTTCCCAGAATTCAAGGTCAGTGATGTACTTCTGCCCGGTGACAGAAATTGATGTCCCGCCCAGTGCGACAACGCCATCGTCGTCGGAAACCGAAATATCGAGTGAATAAGAGCCTACGGGAAGAAAAGGATATTCAACGATAACATAACTTCTCCCGTTTTCGACCTTGTATACGGTATTCGTTTCTTCTATCTGTTCGCCCGTCTCATCCCGGTATCGTCCGATAATTCTCATCGGCTTCGTTTCGCCGCTGTTGAAGAAGTATATCCGGTAATTCATGATCGCTACGGATTCCTGCTCGATGGTCTTTCCGGGGTCCGGAATCTTTGTGATCATGAGACCATTGTCACGGCCTGAAGCAAACATGATCGTGTTGATTGCAAGGGTGAGGAAATCTCCCCTGTCTCTGAAACTGCCGTTACGGTCGAGAGGAGGTAATACGGTCACGATTCCCTGTTTCCTCATTCCGATACATTCCGGCCTGTTTTTCCCGAAAGAGACAGCTTTCAGCCGTGCGTCATCGAGTTTTCCCGATGCACCGATTTTTTCGATTTCCCGGGATTCACCCACATATACGAGACCTGTTCCCTTTTCCAAGCGATCGATAAGCGTAAGACGAAATCCCTCCGGTAAAGCGCCGAACTCGAAATCGAGCCAGATGACATCCCATTCCTCGCGGAAAAGCTGTCCGGCTCGCTTTTCAACAGCCTCCTGAGAGAGAACGGGGGACTTTGAATTCATTTCGTTCGCGGGAATTCCGAGCTTCTTACGGTTTTCGGTCAGCACAGCCTCAAAACGACAGTCAAGCCGGGCTGCCACACTGACGCTCAATCTTCCCACAGTATCGCGCTGACCGATGAACAATACCCGCAGCGGACCTCCCTTGAGGGGAATCGCAACGGGGTATTTGTCGAGGGCAACAGTGGGATCGACTCGTATGAAGGGAGTACATGCATCGTCAAGAAAGTCGGCAGCGGATGTGTGTATGATGCTTACGAGGAATATAAAAACGAGGTAAAACTTCTTCATCATCATTTCAATCCGGTGGATAAATAACTCTACAGAAATATTGCGGATTTATAAAAAATCAAATCACTGGCTCACCGTAAAAATACCTGCACTGCGGAAAAACACTCCTTACCGGACAAACAGCTTCCTGAGCCCGTTCATGTAAGTTTCATATATCAACCGGTGCCCTTTTGCGGAAGGATGGGTCGGATCGACATACATCGTCTCGGTATTCCTTGAATCATGGCGAAGATACTCTTTCCATGCTGCATGGACATCGATGAGTATATATCCTCGTTCGCGGGCTATCGACCGGATCTCATCCATATATATGTCGAGCGTGCTGTTGAGTTCTTTCCACAGAGGCTGTCCTGTTTCCATGAACGAGTTGGATGTCGCCAGGACAATCCGTGTTTCCGGAGGAAACGAATCGCAAATCCGGATGAGATTATCTCTGAACTGACCGGGAGTGATTCTTGAAACCTGACAGTCATTCAATCCGAACGCAATAATCACAATATCGGGATCGAGGGCTTTCACCGAATCTATCCGCGTAATCGCCTCAAAGGTATCATCGCCGTTGACACCTGCATTAAAAGGTTCGACATTGACATAGACACCCTTTTTCATGACGCTGTTTATTCGGGCAAAGAACGATTCCGTTTTATCATTCACCCCGTAACCGTATGTCACGCTGTCACCGAAAAATACTATCCTGAGCGGCTCCACTTTTTTTACCGATTTCCTTCCGCATCCCCCAAAAAGAAGCAATACTCCGGCAACAATACATACAATATAATACGTCACACCTGTTGATTTCATATGCTTCGCCGTACCCTCTTTTCTACTCAATATATATGTAGTTTTTTTACTTTTCGCGCACCGTTTCATCCGGCACCGTAACAATAAGTGTCAATATCGGTGATAATGCAAGAGTAAAATACTGTTCAGACAACCTAAAAACTCCTTTTGAGATACTCTTATCCTTATATACTCTCCCGATTTTCATTATCCGGTATACTATGAGGTTTTCTCCGTGTTCTCCGTGACTCGCTGCGAAATCCCTTTCCCCGGTTATCCAAATGAGAGTCCGGGAAATATGCTTTTTTTAAAAGAAAGGGAAGAAATAGGAATAAAACATGATATATAATATTATTTATATAATTATTGTTGTAATATGATATATTTTTCATTATCTTATTTGTGTTTTTTCAGAGAATAAACGTTTAATATTAAGAACGATTTCATATCAGTAGTGACGGTTAAATTTCATATCAAACGTCATAATGTATTGAAAACGCTATGGTTTTTAAATGAATCTCCACAATTTTCGATACACTGTCTCTTATTCTTTACAACAGCCTCCTTCGGCGCTTACGCGCATGTTTCCCCCGCAGGGGGCAACATATTATGGCGTTTGCAGTTATGTCCTGCCCCCTCGGGGGAAGGATGTCACGAAGTGACAGAAAGGGGGCTTTTTAAAATTAACCGGACAGTTCTTTCATATATTTAAACATCGTTATCATAAAAAAGCACACTGTTGAAAGGGTATCCGATGAAACTGGTAATTATAGGAGGTGTTGCCGGAGGCGCGGCTTCGGCAGCACGGGCGCGACGTCTCTCCGAGGATGCGGAAATTATACTGTTCGAGCGCGGAGAATACATTTCCTTTGCGAACTGCGGCCTGCCTTACTGTGTCGGCGGCGAGATCAAAAACCGGTCGATGCTCCTTGTCGCCACACCCCAGCTGTTCAGGCAGCGTTTTCGTATCGATGTCCGGCTTAAAAGCCTTGTAACATCGATCAACCGTGAAAGGAAGACAGTATCGGTGACCGGCCCCGACGGCGGAGCCTATGAGGAGTCATATGACAAACTCATCATATCCACAGGCGCAGAACCCGCCCGCCCACCGATTCCGGGTATCGACTCGCCGCAGATTCTGTCGCTCCGTACGATTCCGGATATGGACAGGATTATCGAGGCGATCGAGAAAAAAAACGCCCGAAAAGCCCTCGTGATAGGCGGCGGATTCATCGGCCTCGAAATGGTGGAAAATCTCAAGCGCCGCGGGCTCGAAGTCGCGGTGATCGAGATGCTCGACCAGGTCATGCCTCCGTTCGACCACGAAATGGCGGCGCTCATCCGCAACGAGCTTGAAAACAACAATATTGCGGTCTGGCTCAACGAGCGGGTGAATGCATTCGAAGATACCGGCGGTGGAGTGCGCGTTGCTCTTCAGAGCGGCAGAACGATCGATGTGGACTTCGTCCTTCTCGCCACAGGGGTCGTTCCCGAGGGCGAGCTCGCCGGGAAAAGCGGCCTGAGGATGGGGATAAGAGGCTCGATCGTCGTTGACGACCGCATGAAAACATCCGACCCCGATATTTACGCAGTGGGTGATGCGGTTCAGGTTTTCCGCTTTGCGGACGGCTCTTCGACGCTCATTCCCCTCGCGGGACCCGCCGCAAAGGAAGCCCGTGTGGCAGTGAATACTATTTTCGGTATCGACACCCGCTTCCGTGGCGTTCAGGGAAGCTCAATATGCCGTGTATTCGGCATTACCGCGGCCTGCACCGGTCTCAACGAAAAAACACTCCGGTCTCTCGCTCAGCCATACGGAAAAGTGTATGTCCACCCCGCGAACCATGCCGGTTATTATCCCGGTGCATACCAGATGACCCTCAAGGTGCTCTATAACAAAAATACCGGTGTGGTGCTCGGCGCCCAGTGCATAGGCCCGGATGGTATCGACAAACGGATCGATGTGATTTCCATGGCGATTCAGGCAAAAATGACCATACGCGATCTTTCCGAGGCGGAACTCTGCTATGCGCCACCGTTCGGATCATCGAAAGACCCCGTGAATTTTGCGGGATATGTGGCGGTTAATGACGAAGATGGCGTGATGCCCCTGACACACTGGGATCAACTGGACGAACGAAACCCGGACGATTTTATTCTCCTCGACACACGGACTTCCATGGAATACAACGGCGGTCATGCACCGGGTGCGGTCAATATTCCGGTCGATGCGATACGGAACCGCCTCGATGAGCTCGAACCGTACCGCGACCGTGAAATCCTCATTTACTGCGCGACGGGAGTCCGGTCGCATGTGGCAGGCTGTATTCTGAAACACCACGGATTCAGGGCTGCCAACATTTCCGGCGGGTACCGAACGTACTGCCAGTTCCACCCGAAAGCCTGTACCGGCGAGACAAAAATCCAGGAGCTTCAGGAAAGTTTTTGCGGAACTCCCCGTCAATGATCTGCTCAATTTCATGAAGTACAGGCGATATCATCATGTATTTCACGGACATGAGTGTTCCTCCGTTTCTCAGATCGCCGTTGAACGAATACCCCAATGTCATTGACTTTACGATGGCTGATTGTTATATTTTCATACCTTTGAAATAAACAGACATAGCCCGAAAATCAGCCGGTATACAACAGGAGTATCGCGTGGACAATTCCAATATGGACAAGATGTACGATCATAAGGCCGTCGAAGCGCAGTGGAAGGAGTTCTGGGAAAAAAACCATTTCAGTCATGCCGAGCCAAATGAGGGTAAAGCCTCGTATTCACTGGTTATTCCCCCTCCGAACGTAACCGCTGTTCTCCACGTCGGTCATGCCCTCAACAATACCATTCAGGATATTCTCACCCGTTTCAAGCGGATGCAGGGGTATGTGACGGAATGGATGCCGGGCACAGACCACGCCGGAATAGCCACTCAGAACGTTGTCGAGCGGAAACTCCTTGCCGAGCGGGGGAAAACCCGCCACGATCTCGGGCGGGAAGCTTTTATCGAGGAAATGTGGAAATTCAGGGAGGAAACCGGCGGCACCATTATCGAACAGCTCAAATACCTCGGATGCTCCTGCGACTGGGACCGTGAACGTTTCACCATGGACGAGGGCCTGTCGAAAGCGGTCACCGAGGTATTCGTACGGCTCTATGAAAAAGGACTCGTCTACCGCGGCAAATACATCATCAACTGGTGTCCGCGCTGCCATACCGCGCTTTCGGACGAGGAAGCGGAACACGAGGAGCTCCAAAGTCATCTCTGGTATATACGGTATCCCCTGAAGGGTGATTCCGGCGGAATAACAGTTGCAACAACGAGACCCGAAACCATGCTCGGCGATGTTGCGGTTGCGGTGAACCCCACCGATGAACGCTACCTCGGCTTGATTGGGAAAACCCTCATACTCCCCCTTGTCGAACGCGAAATACCGGTAATAGCCGATGATTTTGTCGATCCCGGGTTCGGCACCGGCGCGGTGAAAGTCACGCCCGCGCATGATCCCAACGATTTCGAGATCGGGCTCCGGCATAAGCTCGAGCCGATTGTGGTCATGAACGGGGACGGCACCATGAACGGCATGGCCGGCGCGGACTACGACGGCCTGCCCCGCGAGCAGGCTCGCGAAAAAGTGATCGCCGACCTCCGCGAGCGCGGACTTCTCGTGAAAATCGAAAATCACACCCATTCCGTGGGCCACTGCTACCGATGCCACACGATTACCGAGCCGTACCTTTCGACTCAGTGGTTCGTGCGGATGAAGGAGCTCGCCCGCCCTGCCATCGAGGTGGTGAAGGACGGAAGGGTAACGTTTCACCCCGACCGCTGGACCAAGGTCTACCTCAACTGGATGGAGAATATCCGCGACTGGTGCATCTCCCGTCAGCTCTGGTGGGGGCACAGGATACCGGTTTATTACTGCGGCTCGTGCGACCATGTGATGGTTTCCCGTGAGCCCGTAAAGGTATGCACCGCATGCGGCGGGACCGATATCATCCGCGACCCGGATGTGCTCGATACGTGGTTCAGCTCATGGCTGTGGCCGTTCTCGACATTCGGCTGGCCGGAGAATACACCGGAGCTGAGGGCGTTTTATCCGACGAGTACGCTTTCCACGGCGCCGGAGATCATCTTTTTCTGGGTGGCGCGTATGATCATGGCCGGGCTTGAATTCATGGGCGACATTCCGTTTTCACAGGTCTACCTTCACGGCACCGTGCGGGACGACCTCGGCCGCAAAATGTCAAAATCGCTCGGAAACGGAGTCGACCCGCTCGAGGTTATCGACACTCACGGCGCCGATGCGCTCCGTTTCAGCATCATCAATATCACCTCCCAGGGTCAGGATGTGTATATCTCATATACCCGTAAGGGAGAAAAACAGCAGAAAGATCACAATACGTTCGATATCGGCCGTAACTTCTCCAATAAAATCTGGAACGCGGCGCGCCTGATTCTTACGCTTGCAGAGGGCCCGATTGAGCCGGTGGATGATGTCGAGCCAGAAATTGCCGACCGGTGGATACTGTCGAAATACAACCACACCATAAAATCCATCACCGAATCGCTCGATGCTTTCCGGTTCAACGATGCCGCCCATGTGATCTACGATTTTATCTGGCATGATTTCTGTGACTGGTATCTCGAAATAATCAAACCCCGCGTGGCGCAGGGCGGAAAGGACAAGGCTTATGTTCTCGGCAGCGCCGCCCGGATACTGGCGGGTTCGATGCAGCTCCTCCATCCCGTCATGCCGTTCATTACCGAGGAAATCTGGCAGCGTCTCACTGATGCGCTTGGCGTCGATAAAGCGCCGAGTATCATGGTTTCACGGTGGCCTGAAGCGGAGGACACTCTCATCGACCTGAGCGCGGAAGAACACATGGAATCGGTCAAATCGCTGATCACGGTCATCCGTACGATACGGAACGAAATGAACGTGCCGCTCGGACAGAAAGCCGATGTGATCGTTGCTCCGGCTGACGACACCCTGAAATCAGTGTTTTTCGATAACCGGGCGTATATTCTCGATCTTGCGAAAGTCGGTAACCTGCGCCTCGACAGCACCGCTGCCAGGCCTCCGAAATCCGCCGCGGGAATTTCGGAAAAAAACGAGGTTTTTGTCCTTCTCGAGGGTTTAATCGATATCGGGTTCGAGCGCACGAGGCTCGAAAAAGAAATCAATCGCCGCAGCACATTCATCAGGAGCATCGAAAACAAGCTCCGGAACGAAGGATTTCTCTCCAAGGCTCCGCAAGAGGTTATCCAGCAGGAGCGTCGCAAGTTAGAGGATTCACGCGAAGAGCTTAAAAAGCTCGAGGTGAATCTGGCATCGCTCGGGGATTGATCATGGATACATTCGCGATTCTGGTTCTTTTCGCCGGTATTGTCGCCATGGATACCACGAGCGGCCCCCAGCTTCTCATTTCGGAACCGGTCGTTTCCTGTTCCCTCGCGGGTTTCATTTTCGGCATGCCCGAGGCCGGTCTCAAGATGGGTATTCTGTTCCAGCTCTTCTGGCTCGGGTATATGCCGCTTGGGGCGGCGCGCCTGACAGACGGGAATATGGCGGCATTCATATCGTCCGCTTCGCTGTTGTGGGCATCGCGGATTTCAGGGCCGGAATCCCGTATTCTCGAATCGGGAATTATTCCCGCGGTACTGTTCAGCATACTTGTCGGTTTTATCGGGCTCCACATGACACAGGGAGTCCGGAAACTGAACGGTATACGGAACGACGCAACCCGTCAGCGGCTCGAAAACGGGGAACCGGCTTCGATTACCTGTACCCACTTTCGGGGGATCGGCTCCTCGTTCATCCGGGGCATGTTCATGGGCATTGTTCTCATTCCGTCCGGGGCGGCGGTGTTCGGAACCATTCGTTTCCTGCCCCCCAAAGCTGTGGATGCCCTTGTCCGGGCATCTTTTCTCATCTGGGGAGCTGTATTCGCATCGGCAATTATTTTTTTCTGGTTTAAAGGTATAAAGAGGTATTTCATTCTCGGTTCAGTCTGTGGTATATTATGGATAATGTATCTCGTTCTACAAAAAGGTTGAATTTTCTGACACTTTTAAATATATACCTGAGAAGCTTCTTTTTTCAGGGTTCGTTTTCGATAAAAGACCGTCAGAACATGGGCTTTGCTTTTTGTTTAGATCCGGCCGGACGTATTCTGTGCAAAGACCAGTTGCATCATAACGCGTTTCGTTTCCGGCATTCGGAACACTTCAACTGTAATCCGTTCATGGTGACGCTTCTTTTGGGAGCTGTTGCCAATATGGAAGAGCGTCTGCTCCTCGGTGACGGTGTAACGGTTGAAGACATATCGCGTTTCAAACAATCGGTCGGCCAGGCCACAGGCGCTGTCGGAGACCGTTTTTTCTGGAGAACGCTCAGACCGTTCGGTCTCCTTATGGGATTGCTGGCGGTCATGTATTTCGGTCTCTGGGGCATCCCGGTTTTTCTGGCGGTTTTCAATATCCCGACTGTGCTCCTGAAATGGCACTGGCTTACAACCGGATACAGACTCGGCCCCAAGGCTGTCATTGAAATTACCAATCATCGTCTCGACCATGTTTCAAAAATCATGGCGAATATAGGCGGTGTTGTTCTTGCATTTCTCGCCGTCGTGTTTCTGACATGGGACGATTATCGGTTGAGCTTTCTTTCTGTGGGAACATTGATTATTTTTTCAGTGAGCATGCTGTTGTTCAAACGGAAGATTTCACATTCCGTCGTTTTCCCTCTGGCCGCCTTTCTGGCGGTTATTCTGGGCATAGTCATCGATACTGTTACCCGGTGAGAATTAAAAGGGACAGGGCGATAAAGGGACAGAGAGACAGAGAAATAATCCTGACGAAAATACATTGAACAAGGCCATCTGCATCGCCAAAAAGAGGGTAATGTGCCTGTTATCACAGATACCGTGAAAGTAATCAACAAACTGGGAGTCCATGCTCGCCCGGCTGCCATGCTTGTCCAGAGGGCATCGAAATTTTCCTCTAAAATCGAGATCGAATACGACGGCACTAAGATCAATGCCAAATCGATAATGGGTGTCATGATGCTTGCAGCCGCATGCGGCAGCGAATTAAAGATCATTGCGGATGGTGATGATGCGCTTGAATCCATTGAGGGAATAAAAGCCCTTATTGCCAGTAAATTCGACGAGGAATGAATTGAATGATTTTTTCGGAAGGATCGACGGTGAACCCGGCAGCGGAGTCAGAAAAAGGATCGCATGAATTTTCCGGTATCGCGGCATCTCCCGGTATTGCCATCGGGAAAGCCCATATCTATAGTTCCACAGACTACTGGATTGAAGAACGAGATATCGCGCCCGGTGAAATCGATGCGGAAAAAGCGCGTTTTGCAGCCGCAGTGGAAAAAGTCATTCACGATATCAAGGAGCTCAAGTATAAAATTCAGACCCGGGTGGGTGAAAAACACGCAAAAATTTTTGAACCCCACATAATGCTGCTTCAGGACCCGGAACTGATCAAGGAAACAAACGATCTCATCGAAACCGGCAAAAGCGCGGAATTTGCTTTTTTCAGAACGACCCGTAAAATCATCAAGGCATACAAACACGCCAACGACGATTACCTTCGTGAACGGATTGCCGATATTCAGGATATCCTGAGGCGCGTGTACGCGAAACTTGTCGGCAAGGAGTACATGCATCTTGCATCGGTCGAGGAGCCGGTAATCGTTATCGCCTCCAATCTCACCCCATCCGATACATCGAATATGCATGCAGGCAAGATCAAGGCGTTTGTGACCGACTTCGGAGGAATTACGTCCCATGTGACCATTCTTGCCCGGGCTCTCCAGATACCCGCCGTTGTCGGTACCAAGAACGCCTCCAAGACGGTCCGGTCTGGCGATATTGTCATCGTGGATGGCGAAAACGGTATGGTATATATCAATCCCACCGTCAACACCATCGAAAAATTCCGGAAAGAGCAGAAACAGATACTCATAAACCGTCAGGCTCTCGCCGATTTGAAAGAGCTTCCGGCCGTAACAACCGACGGAGTCCGGATCGGTCTGTATGCCAACATCGAATTCTTTGAAGAAGTCAGCGCCGTTCTGGAAAATGGTGCAGAGGGTGTTGGTCTCTACCGGAGCGAATTTCTCTATCTTCTGAGCGATAAAGCTCCTGAAGAGGACGAGCAGTTCACGGCATATTTCAAAGTTGCAGAAAAACTTGCGCCGGACCCGGTTGTTATCAGGACATTCGATCTCGGTGGCGATAAAATCTCCCATATAATCCCGACCGAACCCGAACAGAATCCGTACCTCGGATGGAGGGCAATCCGTCTGAGTCTTTCATTGAGGGAGCTCTTCAAGGTGCAGCTCAGGGCGATTGTCCGGGCTTCCTCACTCAGAAATGTCAAGATACTGTTCCCGATGATTTCCAGCGTCGATGAACTCGATGAGGCGCTGGCGGTACTCGATGAGGCAAAAAAGGAAATAAAGAGCGAAGGTCATGATTTCAATGAGGATATTCCGGTCGGAATCATGATCGAAGTACCTTCGGCTGTGATGATTGCCGAACACCTGGCCAAAAAAGTCGATTTCTTCTCGATAGGCACAAACGATCTGATTCAGTATTCTGTAGCCGTCGACCGCGCGAACGACCGTATCGCGAATCTTTTCGATCCGTTTCATCCCGGTATTATCAAGCTCATAGCAATGACCGTCGAGGCCGCACACAATGCAGGCATCCCGGTCGCCGTGTGCGGTGAAATGGGCGGGAACCCGTCTGCCGCCATCCTGTTTACAGGTCTCGGAATAGACGAGCTTTCCATGATACCGGCATACATCCCTCCGATTAAACGAATAATCAGATTAATACGAAAGGAATATGCCCGTGAAATTGCCGAAAAAGTCCTGAAACTGGAAACAGGCACCCAGGTGAGAGAACTTATTGCACGAGAAATAGAAAAATTAAATCTGACTTCACTATAATCCTTTACCAAAATAATTCATAGAAAGGTTACACATGAAAGGGAACTACACGTTTACATCCGAATCTGTTTCAGAAGGCCACCCCGATAAAGTGAGCGACCGTATATCCGACAGCGTCCTCGACGCCGCTATGGCGCAGGACCTGATGAGCCGCGTCGCCTGCGAAACACTCTGTACGACAGGTCTCATCATCATATCCGGTGAAATCACGACAAAAGCCGATATCAAATACGCCGATGTAGCCCGTCAGGCATGCAGGGACATCGGATACACCGATTCCGATATCGGATTCAACGCCGATAACTGCGGAATACTCGTGTCGATACATCCGCAGTCACCCGATATCTCGCAGGGAATCACCGAGGGAGAGGGATTGTTCAAGGAACAGGGCGCGGGCGACCAGGGAATGATGTTCGGATTTGCCTGCGATGAGACACCCGAGCTCATGCCCATGCCGATACAGCTTGCCCATCAGCTCATGTTCAGACTCGCTAAACTGAGAAAAGCCGGAGATCTCCCCTACATCAAGCCCGATTCAAAATCGCAGGTCACCATTACGTACAAAAACGGCAAACCCGTCCATGTGAATGCGGTAATCGTTTCCACCCAGCACAGCCCCGATGTCTCGCTCGAAAAGATACGGAAGGACATGGAGATCATGGTGATACGGGAGGTCATCCCTTCCGGCCTCATTGACGGCAAAACGAAAATATATGTCAACCCGACCGGACGGTTTGTTGTCGGTGGACCTCATGGCGATACGGGACTCACCGGACGTAAAATCATTGTCGATTCCTATGGCGGAATGGCCCGTCACGGCGGCGGCGCATTTTCCGGCAAGGACTGCACCAAGGTTGACCGTTCCGCGGCTTATGCAGCCCGTTACGCCGCAAAAAATGTCGTTGCGGCCGGTCTTGCGGAGAAATGCGAGCTCGCCGTTTCATATGCCATCGGAGTTGCAGAACCCACGAGCGTCAATGTCGATACATTCGGCACGGGAAAAGTGGATGACAGCGCTCTGTGCAAAGCCATCCATGAGACTTTCGACCTCACTCCGAAGGGGATTATCGACATGTTGAACCTGCGCCGTCCGATTTATGCAAAAACATCGGCATACGGTCATTTTGGCCGTAACGATCCCGATTTCACCTGGGAAAAAACTGACAAGGCCGATGAACTGAGAAAAGCACTTAAATTATGAATAATCTGCCGTACACGTGATACCTGTCACAGATTATTCTCATCGCACCTGCAATAATTAACGAAGACATTAAAAAAAGAAGGTAGAAGATGCCTTACGAAGTAAAAGACATCAAGCTTGCGGACCAGGGTCAAAAAAATATCGAATGGGCTGAACGGCAGATGGGTGCTCTCCTGAAAATCAGGGAGCGTTTTGAAAAAGAAAAACCGCTTGCCGGTCATAAGATCGGTCTCGCACTGCATATAACGAAGGAAACGGCCGCGCTGGTGAAAACGCTGCTTGCCGGCGGCGCAGAGGTTGCCATCACATCGTGTAATCCGCTTTCGACTCAGGATGATGTCGCTGCCGCTCTTGCTGTCGACGGCGTTCCGACATACGGATACAAGGGCGAATCGGTGGACGATTACTATCGTTTCATCAAGGCCGTTCTCGATTTCGGCCCCGATATCACGATCGATGACGGCTGCGATCTGGTAACCGCGGTTCATCTTGACCGTAAAGACCTCATCGGGACCATGGTTTGCGGCTGCGAAGAAACGACAACAGGGATCATCCGCCTTAAATCCATGGAAAAGGAAGGGGCTCTCCTCTACCCCATCATTGCGGTGAATGACTGCGACACCAAACATCTCATGGATAACTACTATGGAACCGGTCAGTCGACGATAGACGGCATTCTCAGGGCTTCGAACATACTGATTACCGGTAAAACGGTCGTGATTGTCGGCTACGGGAACTGCGGTAAAGGAGTATCGCTCCGCGCGAAGGGTCTCGGCGCTAATGTCATCGTCACCGAGGTCAAACCCTTCAGGGCACTCCAGGCGGCCATGGACGGTTTCCGGGTAATGAAAATGGAAGATGCGGCCCCGCTCGGCGATGTTTTCATCACCGTAACCGGGGATCTCCATGTCATCACCGTCGATCATATACGGAAGATGAAAGCCGGCGCGATTCTCGCCAATTCGGGTCACTTCGATAACGAAATCGATGTCAAGGGCCTTCATAAGGCAGCATCCTCACACAGAACCATACGATTCCTGTTCGACGAATATATCGTTGGGGGAAAACCGGTTTATCTGTGCGGTGAGGGCAGGCTTGTGAACCTTGCCTGTGCCGAGGGGCATCCTTCGACTGTTATGGCAATGTCGTTCTGCGACCAGGCACTCGGCGTGGAATACGGTATCAGAAATCAGGGAAAACTCAAGCCGGGTGTTCATACACTCCCAGCCGAGCTGGACATACATGTGGCAGAGCTTCAACTGGAAGCGATGGGGGTTGCCATCGATGTCCTGACACCCGAACAGGTTAAATACCTTAATTCATGGCAGGAAGGAACCTGATTTTATTATTAAACCGGTTATTCTGTCAATTTACCCGGCTATTCGTAAAAATTCAATAGAACGTGGTTTTTAGCGGTTTTTTAATACATGACGGAATTTTTTATTGCATTTATTTCCGAAATAGATAACGAAACAATTTCACATGACCGTCAATCCGAAGTTGTTTCGTTATCTTATCGCTGATAAAATGAGCTGTTTTTTATACCGTCATGTAATTCTATTAATAATATTAATATGGACTGTTGATTATTGCTGATAATAATAATCATTTTTTTTAATTATATGCGGCTTTAGGTTTCGCGGGCATTTTTTACGAATAAACCGGGTTTAAAATCTGAAAAGGAGTAGTGGATATGAAAGTATCGCTGAAACTGTTGCTGTCTCTGGGGATTCTGGTTCTTCTGGTCATTTTTACCAGCGGCTGTGTCAACATATTCGGATTTACATCCAGCAAAGAAAAGACTCCCGTGGAAAAGGCGGAAGCGGAAATACGGGACGGTAATTACGAAAAAGCACGTGCCGAACTCGATGACATTATCGATACGACCGATGATTCCATGGTCATTTACACCTATGCCAAAGCGACGCTTCTCGAGGCCGATGTCAATGTGGCATATCTCGTTGACCTTGTCCAGGGCAATATGAAGGTCAGCGACGGTTTCAATAATCCGCTTTTACAAAAAATCGACACACTTGATGTAAAAAAACAGAACGCCTGGTACGGCGCTAACATCAAGGTGTCGAAGCTTCTTACAAGAATCATGAATAAAGAGACTGTCGGCAATCTCAAGGATGACGATATCGCGCTCGATTATACTGTCTCGACCGTATTGTCAACGGTTCTGGGCCTGCGTGATACCAACCAGGACGGTGTCATCAATTATGCGGAAGATATCAAGCTCGACCTGATTGGCTTCGATAAATCCCAGGGATTTGTTCTCGGAGAAATTGCTAAAGATGAGAATGACCAGCCAATCATGGATACCAGCGGGAAACCGATCAACAAAGGACTGATAGCATTTTTAGGCGGCTGGACACCCAAGGCGGCAAAGGGGGGTAACAGTGCGGAAACGTATATGGCTCCGTCTCCCGATGATATCAACACGCTTGTTTCATTCGTTCTGAGCAAACTCGACGAGGGCGAGGAAGGTATCACATTCCTCATCACCATGTATGCCAATCCCGATGACAGAAAATCCTCGATATCCTATGAAGACGTTAAAGACTATATCGTTGAGATCGGCAAATACGTCAACTATTTCTGGTACAACGACGGTATCGACAATGACGGAAACAACGGTGCGGACGAGGAAACCATCGACGGTATCGATAATGACGGCGACGGTCTCATCGATGAAGATACCGGGTATCATCCGATTGACAGCACCAATATTGTCAATAATCAGTATTACGATCTCTTTTATACATGGTATAATCGATAACACTGTCATAGGGAGATATATTCATGAAGAACAGAGTTTTTTCATGTATCCTTGTATACGCACTCACTCTCAGTTTTGGGGGTACGGCCTTTGCAGTTGATCCAACCATCATGTACCGTAATACCAAAACTATCGGCATGGGCGATGCCAAAATCGCTGGCGGATACGGATATAACGGCTTTATCAACAACCCGGCTCTTCTGGCGCGGGTACCCGTATTACGGTTTTCCATCCCTAACCTTCCCTTCACGCTGAACAATGATTTCTGGGAAACCGCGAAGTTCATCAAGAATAATTCGGATAAATTCCAGGATTATGGGGATTTAACAGAATCAGACAAACAGGAGTTTCTTAAAGATCTCGAAGAATATGACGGCAAATGGTCACGGTTAAGAGTCCAGCCCCTTGTCGATCTTTCGATATCGTTTTTCGATAAAACGGAATTGGCAAAAATTACCGATTCCAAGGAAACGACATACAAAGACGATATGGAATCGGTTCTGAAAGCGATTGAAGCCAATGAAGTTATCTTTACAACATATTACAATGATACCATATCGTTCGGGAAAGTAAAAGACAAACCCGGGATGTACTATGTTTCCGGACTCGACCCGGAATCTCTGAAAGAATTTGATTCATATGAAAAAGCGTATGCCTACTGGACAAAAAAATATCGCAGGCAGATGAACGATGGATTTGGCGTCGGCCTTGCGGTCTTCAATAACACGATGGCCGGCCTGAAAATCGATCGCGGAGTATTCGAACCGCGCGTATGGGGAGAAGGAGATTCCGACACCGCAGTCATACTCGGTTTCGCACAATCCCTGAACATGGTTTACCCGGGACTGACTGTCGGGGTCAATCTCAAGTATTTCGACCGTCGCCATGCAAACATGTTCCAGATCAAGGCAACCGATCTCGGTAACATTCAGGATACCGCGCAACCCATCATCGATGATGCCAAAAACAGCTCGCAGAAAACATATGCCGCAGATATCGGCGCTCTCTGCGAAGTACCATACATCGGCGCGGATGTCGGTATGAATCTTAAATCCCTCGGCGACGGCAGAGGGTCCTCTGTTGACTTCGGAATCGCCAAACACCTGTACGGCGAATCGGTACTGCTTCTTGCCGATTACATCGATTTCCTCGACAACAACCGGGAAAATATATTCAGAAAACTTCATTTCGGCGCACAGTACAAGGCAGATTTTGTTTATCTGAGAGCCGGTATCAATTCCGGTTATCCCACCGCGGGACTGGGGCTCAATGCCAGACTGGTTGATATCGATGTCGCATGGTTCTCCGAGGAGCTCTCGAATGCGCCAGGTGTGGAACCGGATACGCGGTATGCGGCCCAGATTAAATTCGGCTGGTGATTCATACCCATATATTTAGTTATAAAAGCCCTCCAGGCCAGGAGGGCTTTTTTATGCATCATCCCATATTTCACTAAATAAACCCAAACAACGCTTTCATAAGTTGCCATACATGTTATATTATAACAAATTAGAAAGATATGCTAAAAAACGTATAAAAATCTATTATTCACACAATATATAAAAGCGTTGTGATAAACACAATTTACGTGGATATAAGCTGTCAAGGGTCGGCACAAAGTGCCGATTTACATGCCCTTGGCAGCAACAAAACAATACATTTCATTATCGGGCTCGTGAAAAATATACTTTTTCACAGCCCTCATAAGAGCACTATAGATTTACTCCGATATTTTACCCATTACGACACCCCATGATTTTGAAACATGGAATATCAGGCAACAAGAACAGAGAGAAATATGGATATAATACTGGTGAATCCGGGAGGGAGCAGAGAAGGCAGAATTTCCCGGGATTTAGAATATGATGAAGAGTATATGTATCCATATAGCATCATATTGTTACAGAATTATTTACTCAAGCATGGAATTGCGTCAAGGGTTATTGATCTGTACGATACTGATCCGGAAGAATTGTATGGATACTGTAAAAATCTGGAAAAACCACTTGTTGGTGTTACAGCTTTTTCAAATAATGTGGGCTATGCAGTACACATAATAAAAAAAATAAAAAGCATAAATCCATCATCGATTATCGTAGTTGGTGGAAAACACTTCAGTTACTGTCCCGAAGACACCCTGAAAAATGTGAGAGAAATTGATATTATAGTCAGGGGTGAGGGTGAAATCACTTTTTATGAGTTGATAAAGGCTCTCCAATCGGGTAATGATTTTGAAAATATCGACGGATTATCATTGAGAACAGGCACCGGGATAAAGCACAATCCCGAGAGAAAACCTGAGCAAAATATTGATGTTTTTTCTCTTGATTACGGGAAATTGCCCGAGTACGGTTTTTCGAGAGGAGTTCTGCTCAGAAACTATGAGAAGGAAAAAATCCGATCTTTACCGGTGTTTTTAGGCAGAGGGTGTTCTCAGAAATGTGTTTTCTGTTCCTTTAATAAATTCAAGTACCGTGTAAGAAGTATTGACACGGTAATGCAGGAAATTTCCTATTTAAAAGAAACATATAATCAGCGGTATTTTTTTTTCATCGATCCCTCCTTTTGCGAAAGAAGATCGTTTGTCAAAGACTTTTGCCAAAAGCTGATCCGTGAGAAATACGATATTAAATGGTATTGTGAAGCCAGGGTGGATACACCGATAGAATTGCTTGAACTGATGGTGCGTGCAGGGTGTATCAGCATCGATTTCGGTCTGGAATCAGGATCCACCAGAGTATTAAAAGCACTTCGCAAAAACATCAACATCTCTCAAACGGTTGAATTTGCTAAAAACTGTAAGAGACTCGGAATCCGAAGCCTTGTGTTTTTCATGGTTTCACTTCCCGAAGAAACCGAAGACGATGCATATCAAACGCTCAAAATGGCCCGAAAGTTATCCAAATATTGTACCTATCTTACAGTATCACCCCTTAAAATAATTCCCGGAACGGAAATCGAAACGATTGCTTATGAAAAGGGTATTTTACCTCCTGATTTTTCCTGGTATGAAGAGAGATTTTATCACAATTATACAGATTTGGCAGAGAGGAACATACCGCTCTATATTGAAAATTTTTCCGTGGATTTTATCAGAAAAATACTGAGAGAATTTGATCTTATAGCGTTGTCAAATTATACCACATTCGGTGATTTTGTTAAAAGGTCCCTTCGTGGAATTAAAAAGATACCGAACCAGTCATATTCTGAGAACGTTCGAGATATTCGCCGTTTTTACGGAGGACTTTCCGGGAAGATAAGGAGTAAATTCATTCGTTTGCACGTGTAACTCCAAATGTTCGTGGTTTACGACAGTTCGTTTAATTCACGGTCTATCCATACTATATTTAACGTAAAACGCACTGGTGTGATGGCATATAATGAATTATGGCAAATACGGGAAATAATTTTCCCGCATTATCCGGACAGATAAAAAAAGGGCGCTGCGAGGACGACTTTTAACATGCCTCGCAGCACCCTTGAACACGGGGATTATACTGGTATTGCTGGTTATGAGATCAATCAATTTCGCTGTCTGAAACTTTTCAAACGATTGTCATCCGAACAGGTCCATGGACCCATTTCCGGCCGCATCCGTCTGATCGTTGAACATGCTGTAGGCGTTCAGTTTGACCTGCATGAGTGCGACTTTCAGTTCTGATGCATCGATTGAGCCATCTCCGTTCGTATCGATGCTGCTCATCAATGAATCTGTCTCCTCTTCAACAAGGCTTGTCAGGTCCGATTCGGTTACCGATCCGTTTCCCATCATTCCCATCATCGGGGGCGGCCCCTGAGGACGGAACTTATCCATTTCACTCCTGGAGAGGAGACCATCGCCATCGGTATCGGCTGATTCGAATGTCGCATCGATATCGATGGTCATTCCGGTCATCTGGGATATTTCATCGGCAAAAACCTGAAATTCGCTCTTGCTGAGCATGCCATCGCCATCGGTATCGAGCTTTGCAAACATTCTGTCACCCGGATCCTGCATATTCAGCTGGGTCGTTTCACTCGTATCGGAAATGAAATCCAGCACATTGACGACACCGTCGCCGTTCGTATCGAGGCTGTCAGTCGTTTCGGAGTCAGTCATTTCCATCATCGGAGGAAGAGGAGGCGGACCCTGCGGCCGTGCACTTTCCATCTCGGTCTCGGTCAGAAGACCGTCGCCATCAGTGTCGGTCAACTCGAACATTTTATCGGTATCGGGAATAATGTTCGTTTGATCGGAGATTTCATTCATGAGAATCTGAAACTCGTCTTTACTGAGCGCGCCGCTGCTGTCGGTATCGAGTCTCGCGAATTTCTGATCGGTCTGCTTCTGCATATTCACTGCATTCAATCGTGAGTACAGGCTGCTATTGTAACTGTTAATTCCACTTATCATCGTCATTTCCCCTTTCTTTGAGTTTGTTTACTCACGGTGCTTCTTTACGGTGTCTGTTTACTGTATCGGGAATATTCCCCATCATATTAAGTAAAGAATTGTTAATAATTTGATATAGGAATCGATAAATAATCATAAACCTTCGATACCCTTTATCCGTCAAACGGGAACATGGTAATCGCACGGTCATAAATATTGCCAAAACAACGAGCAACGCATGTGCCATACGAGCGATAATTGCCATGAATTAACAAAAATTTACAATGCTTTAATGGACGTTCGGGCGATTGTTCCATATTTTCTTAAGAAATATTGTAACAATGAGATAATCGGGGACGGTACACAGTTCAGGAGAAATGATGATGTTTTTTCACATTTCTTTACAATCGCCCGGTGAATCGCAATCTATCGGATTGACTTGACCAGTTGTGGTCGGCAACTATTACCTTCTCACCATGGCAACAATTGCCCATTTTTTAAAAAACGCTCGCGGAGCCATATCATGTTCGCGAAAGGAATACGGAATCACTGATGGAAAACATTTTAGTAATCGATGATGACAGGGAATTGTGCGAGTTATTAAACGAATACCTTACACCGGAAGGATTCGAAGTTGAAGCGGCATACAACGGCGAAACCGGTATTGAAAAAGTATTGCATAAACAGTATTGTATCGTGGTACTCGACATCATGTTACCCGGGGGACAAAACGGTTTCGATGTACTTCAGCGTATCAGAACCAGGACCGGCATACCGGTCATAATGCTTACAGCGCGGGGTGATGATGTGGATCGTATTGTCGGTCTGGAGATGGGTGCGGATGATTACCTTGCCAAACCGTTCAATCCCAGAGAGCTTCTTGCCCGTATCCGCGCCATTCTCCGACGGTCGAGAACAATGCAGGAGGAGATGACACAAAATCATAGAACAAAAAAATACAGATATGGCGATCTTGAACTTGACTCGGGAGCCCGTATCGTGCTTAAGGCAAACAAAGTTCTCAAACTCACGAACGTAGAATTCCAGCTCCTCGAGAATCTGATGCGTCACAGCGGGAATGTCGTATCCCGTGATGACCTGGCGAATGATGTTCTCGACCGGCCTTTATCGCCCTATGATCGAAGTATCGATGTGCATGTATGCAAACTCAGAAAGAAGCTTGGCGCTGAACCGAACGGATCGGAGCGAATCAAGGCAATCCGCGGCACCGGATATATTTTTGTCTCTTCTTCCTCCTCCGAGGAAGAGACTCCCGGTCGTGAGGATGGATTGCCGGAAGAGGCCGACCATCATGCCTGAGCATAGAATTTTCATAAAAATTTACCTGTGGTTCTGGCTTGCAACGTTTATCATTGTGCTATCGCAGATCACCATAGACAGAGTAACACAATCGGACCAGATGGTCAACCACATGCGGCATCCTATCGGAAATGCCCTGTCACTTTACGGGCAGACAGCCGCGGAAGTCTATGAAGACAAAGGTGTTTCCTCCTTTCACAGTTTCGTCGATCATATAGATAATTCCAACGGAATACAGATTTTTCTTTTTGATGATACAGGGCATGAGGTCGCCGGACACACAGGGGGGACTGAAATCTCGAACCTCGTCAACCTTGCCGAAAAGAGCGGGAGGACAGAGCTCATAATCACCGGAATAAACGACCTGGGAGCTCAACGATTCAGCAGCCGGAGCGGGAAAACATATGTCGTTGCAGGAGAATTCCCCAAACCGCCGAGGAGAGGTGATTTCGGTAAACCTCCAAGAGGAGGTGATTTCGGTAAACCGCCTCCTTTACTGGTGCGGCTGTGTGTTTTCGTTATCGTTTCCGGCGGCATCTGTTACTGGCTTGCCCATTATTTCAGCGCACCGATTATCAAGCTCGAAAATGCAGTCCGTCAATTCGCGGGCGGCAACCTTTCAGTCCGCGTGAGCTCGACAATAGGCAAGAGAAATGACGAGATTTCCGGATTGGCGCAGGCTTTTGACCGTATGGCCGGCCGTATCGAATCCCTGTTGACATCGCAGCGAAATTTACTGCGTGATGTTTCTCATGAACTGCGCTCGCCCCTGGCCCGTCTCAATGTCGCATTGGAACTGAGCCGTCAGAAATGCGATCCGGAAACGGGCAAAACACTTGATCGCATTGCACGGGAAGCAGACAAGCTCAACGAACTGATAGAACAGATATTAACCCTGAATCTATTCGAGTCGGGGATATCCGCGATAGGCATGACCATTGTCGATATCGAAAAGCTGATCCGTGAAATCACCGATGATGCCGATTTTGAAGCGCAGAGCCGGAACCGGGGAGTGAAAGTCGTTGTAAGTGAAGCGTGTACCATACTGGGCAATGAAGAATTACTGCGCCGCGCGGTCGAGAATATTGTGCGAAACGCCGTTCTCTATACCATTGAAGACAGCACGGTTGAAGTTTCGCTCATCAACGACAAGAATGGACATAATAAATCCGTTTCAATAACGGTACGGGATTACGGTCATGGGGTGCCGGAGAATGAAATCGAACATATTTTCAAGCCTTTCTACCGGGTAGGCGAAGACCGTGACAGAGAGTCGGGCGGCGCTGGTATCGGCCTTGCCATCGCAGAAGCGGCCGTGCGATTCCACGGGGGTACGGTCAAGGCATCGAACGCGCCTGGCGGCGGTCTGCTCATCGAAGTTACAATCCCCGCAGCGTAAAGGCGATACACTACAGTCAACAAAAAAGCCCTCCCGCTCGGGAGGGCTTTTTTCAGCCGATGCTCTTCATCGCTTCATCCAGATCTGCAATAATGTCATCCGTATCCTCGAGACCGACCGAAAGTCTGAACAGGTTATCCAGAATTCCCAGCTCATAACGCTCCTCGCGGGTACAATTGTAATAGGTGACCGTTGCAGGATGGGTAATGAGCGTTTCACATCCCCCGAGCGAGGGCCCGATGTAGCAGAGCTTGAGGTTGTCGAGAAACCGTTTTGCATCATTGATATCGCCATTTATCTCGAATGTGACAACGGCGCCGAAACCGTTCATCTCACGTTTTGCGACATCATGGTGGGGATGACTTTCAAGCGCGGGATAATAACAACGTTTTATCTTCGGATGAGACTCCAGCCATCTTGCCACCTTCTCGCCCGATTTGTTGAGCCGTTCCATACGGATACTGAAAGTTTTCAGCCCGCGGATAAGGAGATAGGCGCAGTGAGGATCGATTACCCCGCCCATGATCTTCTGGAAATCGACGATTTCATGGATAAGTTTCTCGCTCCCAAGCACTACTCCGGCCAGAATATCGTTATGTCCCGCAAGATATTTCGTTGCGCTGTGAATAACAATATCCGCTCCGAGTTCGAGAGGCCGCTGATTGTACGGCGTGGCAAAGGTCGAGTCGGAGATTACGATCATTCCGGAGTGACGGCTTTTAATTTCCCTGAGCCGGGAGAAATCCACGATATTGAGGTAAGGATTGGTTGGCGACTCACTGAAAAAGAGACGGGTGTTGGGCCTGATGGCCTTTTCGATCGCCTCGTAATCGCCCATCTTTATTATGGTACGCTCAATTCCCCACTTGGGAAGCCAGTTTTTGCAGAATGACAGCGTCTTTCCGTATGCATCATCGGTGATTATCATGTGGTCGCCGGCTTTGAGGACGGCAAGAAGCGTATTGATTATGGCGCTCATTCCCGAAGCAAATAGTACGGCCTCCTCAGCGCCTTCGAGAACAGCGAGCTTTCTTTCAGCCGCTTTCTGGGTGGGATTCCCGTAACGGCCGTATTCGTACCTGAAATGCTCTTTCTGAGTAAACCGTCTTATTTCTTCGGAATTCTTAAAAACAAACGTCGACGCCTGTATAATCGGGGTGGTAATAGAGTCGTGGGGCTTAAACCTGTCCTCACCCGCATGGACGCAATCGGTTCCCAAATCCTTTTTCATATGGCACTCCGCATTCTTTCACAGATAATGTATTTCATATAGAAACAGTGTGTTATAATTTATTTTCACATGTTTCAACACTTGATTTGTAAAAATATACATAATATTAAACTTTTTTTCAATATAAAAAACACCGCTGTAATTCAATAAAACAGTGTACAGTGATTTCATGGGTATAACAGCGACAGAAAAGCCGTATGACTTTGTGTTTCTCAGGAAAGAATATTGTTTATAATCCATAGCAGAATATTATATTGTGAATCAATGAACCGATACCGCATTCCTTATATATATGACGGAATAATATGTCCCGGTCTTATGACCCGGATATCCGAGGAAATAGGGCTTATCCTCGATGTCACGGTATACGGTGCCTTTCTGCCAGCGGGCGAGCTTCTTCTGGCTGTCGGTGAGCTTGAGATAAATGCAGTGAAGGGCGAGATTACCGTTCCCGTCGAGGGCGATGCCCTGAAGAACCACGTTGGTCAGCCATTCCCCTCCGAGCGTAAGGGTACCGAGGCAAGTTCGCGTCTCCGTTTTCGGGTCCCATGCCATAACCGCCACCGGGCCCTCCTCGCCGTACGACACTCCCCAGTACATGCGGCCGTCCGGGCCAAGCTCGATGCAGTTCATATATCCTTTATCGTCCCTGCCACCGAGGCCGGTGTCGCATATTCTCCGCACATGAAGCTTGCCGTCCTTTCGAACGTCGAGGTCCATCTCCCATGCATCGGGAGCCCAGTTTGCACCGTAGAGCTTGTGCGAACCGACAGGCCCGCAGGCGACAGTGTATGAATGACGGTATTGAAAGCTCCCGTCCGACACGACCTCGTAATCCCTGAGCCTGAACTCTTCGGGATCCCATACAGTCATATAGCTCTTCCCGTCAGGGGTAACCTCTCCGTTGTGGTAGACCCTGCCGGTATCATAGTCGATAGCCATGTATCGGGCGGGATTCCGCTGCGCGATTGAGCCCGCGTTCCAGATACGCCCTGTTTTCATGTCATACACGAGAAAATATACACCCGGAACCGTTGTCCCGTAGATGTACCCCCGGTCGACATCCACGCAGAAACCGACTATTCCGCTCTGCGGCAGTCCGGGGCCGAGATCGAGCGCCGTATCGGTCTTGGGGTCGTAGCTGAACCAGTGGGCCGAATACTCTCCGCCGCGTTTTCCTTCGGGTGACTCGCCGACATCGGGGCGCTCGTCATACCCCCACTCCCACCCCTGTTTCATAGCACCGTATATTTTACCATCGGTGCCGAGACGGAGTTTCGTGTGGATTTTTCCGGGAATCCCCTGCCCTCGACCGTACTGGTGGGTCAGCTCGTCGGTTCTGAAAATGCGCCGCCATACTCCTGTCACAGGATCGAGCTGCACGAGCGATCCGCATTTACCGTAATAAGCGGTTCCCACGTACAGTCTGCCGGCCTCATCGAACTGGATCGCGGTATATCCTGAGCCTCCCTGATATTCGGAAGGTATGGGGAACACCTCGGCTTCGAGTTTTTTTGTATGGCCGGCAAATTTGTCAGGAATTTCACCCCGTTTATTGGCAAAGAAGTACGGTTCCATGATTTCAGATTTTTCCCACTCCTTCGGCTCGCCGGGGGACAGCACCCAGAGATTCGCCACACGCTCGGTTTCCGCCATTACGATGGTGCCGTCCGCGGTACAGACGATGTCGCTCATGGGCCGTTTATTGAAAGCCTTGACCGCCGGATAATCGACCTGGAATGTCTTTTCACAGGGATTGAAGCACCAGAAACGGCTGACACCGTCCAGATCGCCGCCGTTGATGCCGTAAAGACAACCGTCGAGAGGCGAAAAGGCAAGTCCCATGACCTCGATTGCCCGTATGGGCTTGCCGTAATTCCTGACTTTGTTCGCGGACGGATCGAATTCGATGATATACCCATCCGATGAACCCATGAAGAGCACCCCGTCACGTTCGACTATTTCGTCGACGCGGTTCCAGTACTGCCGTCCGGGAACACCGGGAATGTAAGCAGCCGCCGTAAAGCGATCTGCGGGTTTTGCGATACGGGGATCATACCTGATTATCTGCCCGTTCCAGCCGGAGGTATAGAGGGTGCCGTCGGACATCACATGCATCGCTCTGGCGATAATCTTGTTGTTGAATTCCCCCTCGCCGGGAGTAAAATCGGTCAGGTCTTTCACCACTTCGGCAAAATTCACCATGTGGTTCGAGACAGAGGTATATGTTGTCCCGAATGTTATGACCTCAGTTGCGGCCTTTTTGATGTCGTAGATGAAAAAGCGCCCGGACGGCGTGGTTAAGCCATAGACAAGCCCGCGCCGGTTGTCCATCGCCATAGTATGGATTCCTTCCCCCTCGACCGGGATACCGAGATCGGAAAGGGCGGGTTTTTCGCTGTTTATACCGGTGATTCTGTAGAGATGCCCGGTATTCCATGAGGCATCGAGCCGATAGAGATTGGCATCATCGAGTTCGTACGTTCCGCCGCGCTTCCGTCCCTCGAACCAGAGCTGGCGTTTTGTGAGCATCGTTCCGACATACATGGTGGAGCCGTCAAGCACCATGCCCTTTAAAATCGTGTTGGGGCCGTCAATTGTCGCAAGAATTTTCAGATTTCCACTGCGGGGTTCGAACCGGAATATATGGCATTTGTCTCCCGATGTCGCTCCATATACGACATTCCCATCGGCGATGAGAATGTTCGTCGAACGCTCGTCGGCAGGGATACCCCTGTCCCTGAGATTGACCTGTTCGAGCTTATTATATGTCATTGTTTC
>JAJFUH010000134.1 GCA_021372535.1 bacterium | reverse complement strand
GGTGTGCCAACATCTTTCCAGTTTCGCGTGAGGACGTAAGCTCTCAGTAATTGGCCGTCAACTCTCAGCATGCCGAAAATTTCGGTCAGTTCGTTTTCACCGCGGGGAGAGAGCTTGAGACGGGAGGTATAATCGAAAACAACCGGACTCAGAACCATTAGTCCCGCATTGTTCAAATTCGTTGTTGATGTGCCCATGGGCGGTTTTTCAACCATACGGACAATCGTGTTGTCACGGTCGATATACACGGCGGCGCCGCGATAGGGATCGTCCACGACGTTCAAGCCGAGCAGGACATCACACGATGTCAGAGAGTAACTGTCGATCATTCCACGGTAATTTTCGGCAGGGGTAATAACATCGCCGAAGCTGAAGAAGAACGGATCCCCGCCTGTGTAGTCACGGGCGAGATCGAGGGCTGCGCCTGTACCGTTCTGAACCTCCTGCTCGATATAGGTGATAGAAACTCCGAATGGCGATCCATCCCCGAAATAATCCTGAACGACGGACTGCTGATAGCCGACAACGATCCCGAAATCGGTAATACCTGCTTTTCGTATATATGATACGATATATTCAAGCATCGGCTTGTTTTTTATATGTACCATCGGCTTGGGTATTATTTTTGTCAATTCCTTCATTCGCGTACCCTTGCCGGCTGCAAGTATAACAGCTTTCATGAAACCTCCTTAAAAGTCCGGGATTGTTTATGTATACGGTGGCCGAGATATTCCGTACATGGCGTATAGTAGCTTCAAAGATATATTGTATCAGACCGGTAAGCAAATTGTAAATGGCATCGGAGTATCTGTTATTATATAAAAATGCCGATGCCGATGACGCGAGTGAAAAACTGTCGGCGCATTATATCAGCATGAAATAAAATATTGTTGCTCTGATATAACGAAGAATGTAAATTGTCTTCACACGTCTCATCCTTGAAAGGGTCGGATATGAGCGAGCGTGACAGAATAGCGGAAATTGAGGATCTCACCATCAAGGAGTTCAAAAGCGAGGTTTTTGGCGCTATCGAAAACCTCCAGCGGGGGATGAAGCCCGGCAATACCATCGAGCTTCTGGCAGCCGCGCTTAATATCGGACTCCTTGGCGAGGATCTGAAAGTCGCTCTTGAACGGTGGCTTCAGCTTGATCTATGGGAAACCGTTGACAAAGACAATAAATAATCATATGCCATATACCGGCGGAGGACGAACAGTTACGCACACACATTTCCGATAAATTCGCTCGATAGAAACCGCAGCAGAAGGTCAGCAGACATATTATTCATAACACATATTTCTTATGGCGGTGAGTGATGAATCCTTTTCACCGCCATTAAAAGGAGATTAAAATGCGCATCACTCCTTCCATTTATCTTGTCGGAGGAACACCGGAAGGCCTTACGGACGGCAACGACGGTCACATTTTTCTCGTCAGGGGTCCCAAAGGGATTTTTCTGATCGATGCCGGTAACGGTTATGATACCGACGGGCTCGCGAAAAACATCAAAGCAGAAGGTTTTGATATCGGAGATGTCAGTCATGTTCTTATAACCCATCATCATACGGATCACGCCCGGGGCGCGAAAGCGATCAAAGACCGTACCGGCTGCCAGGTATGGATAAGCGACAATACGGGCGAACATCTTCTGTCGGTCGGCACCGACGAAGAACTGGGGATTCCGTACGCGAAAGCTCATGGCATGTATGCACAGGACTATGTATACATTCATTGTCCGGTCGATCATGGCTTTGGCGATGGGGAAGAGTTCGACATTGGCGGAGTGCATATAAAAGCCATCAATAGCATAGGACATTCGTACGATTCCGCCTGCTTCATGATGAACCTCGACGGACGGAAATGCCTGTTCAACGGTGATACCGTTCAGTATGGCGGAGTCATAGGTCTCATCAATTATCCCATGTGCAGCATCGCCGATTATCATATCGGTCTCCCTAAATTCAAGGGGCTTGACATTGAAGGATTATTCCCGGGCCACGGAATAATGACTCTGAAGAACGGGCAGGCTATTCTCGATGCCGCTCTCAAGCAGCTCGACAGTATATTCATGCCCCATTCGGTCGGTCAGACGATTTCATCCGTTATATAGATTTCCTTGACTCTGAAGGTAAAAATCCGTATTTTATATGTACTGATGGTGGATGTAGTTCAGTTGGTTAGAGCGCCAGGTTGTGGCCCTGGAGGTCAAGGGTTCAACTCCCTTCATCCACCCCAGATTTGAAGCCGTCTTAGCCTGAAGAGACGGTTTTTTTATTTTTCAGAAGTGATATGAAAGCGGACAGGTTAAAAAAGAAAAAATAAGGTTTATCGTGAAAACTCAGGTCATTCAGTCATGAAAAAATACTTCTATAGCCTGTTATACCGATACCTCTCTGTCCATATTATGCCTGATGATACGGTCATGGAAGTGAATCCCAAGAGTGATATTCTCAGCCGTAAATTTCCTCATTCGTCTGTTTTTTTCACCGGAAACGCAGTCGATCGTGACGTCGGTTATCATGCAGACGAAGGAAATCCCGGCAATGTAAAACCCGATTATATTCTTCTGAACGGTATCCTTCATTTTGAACCCGATATTCAGGCGTTTCTTGACGATATCCATCAATACTGCTCCGAGAATACCCGCATCATCATTACATATTACAGCTTTCTCTGGAAACCGTTCATGCTGCTTGCGACACGGCTGGGGTTACGTTCGAAGCTTCCCGAGGCAAACTGGGTTTCACCGGAAGACATGAGCAATTTTCTTCTTTTATCCGATTTCGAACCGGTCAGGACCGAATGCAGAGTGCTTATTCCATTTTATATTCCCGTTATCAGTTTCCTGGTGAACCGGTATCTTTCTCCGCTGCCTTTTTTCCGAATTTTCAATCTCATTCACATCCTTGTCGCTCGGCCGGTCCGTCGCGGAAATAATCATGCCCCCGTGGCAGCTCCGAGTGTCTCGGTTATCGTTCCGGCCCGTAACGAAGCGGGGAATATCGAACACATTCTGCGTCGTCTTCCCCGCATGGGTCCCGGGGACGAGCTGATTTTTGTCGAGGGTCATTCGACCGATGCAACATGGGAGAAGATATGCGAAGTGCGCGATAGCACGCCCGACGGAATGAATATCATCGCTGCCCGTCAGGACGGAAAAGGCAAAGGCGATGCAGTACGGAAAGGTTTCGAGCTCGCAACGAAGGATATTCTCATGATACTCGATGCGGATATGACAGTCCCTCCGGAAGATTTACCACGGTTCTATCAGGCTTTGCTCGACGGGAAAGGCGAATTCATCAACGGGAGCAGACTCGTATATCCCATGGAAAAACAGGCTATGCGCTTTCTCAATCTTCTCGGAAACAAATTTTTTGCCCTGGCTTTTTCGTTCGTTCTGGGGCAGCGGTTCAAGGATACGCTGTGCGGCACAAAAGCCATATACCGTGACAATTACCTGAAAATCGCCCGCCACCGGTCATTTTTTGGTGAATTCGATCCGTTCGGTGATTTCGATCTCATTTTCGG
>JAJFUH010000133.1 GCA_021372535.1 bacterium | reverse complement strand
AAGACATTTTTTCACCGCCCCCTTAAATATAATACCTGTTTTGTGCATTCGGGTACGGCTCGATTGTACGCTTCATCGCCCAGTGAGCTGCACGCCATATGATATTCCGGTATTCCGGTTCTTTATACGTATCAATCGTATGCCCGGGTAAAAGACCGACAATTCTGCCATTACCGCTGTCCAGAGCCCATCCGCTTATTACCTGCCTTTTCTCATGGATAGCAGTCGTCTCAAACAGTGTGGCGGTGGATGTTGATTTGATAATAACCGCAAATTGTTCGTCGTTTGCAATCATGAATTTTCCGATTCCCTGCATTATCGGGTGGTTTTTATTGATTCTCGTGACCCATAAAGGTTCAAGCTCGTTGCACATTATCTCCCTGACATCGAGAAAATCCACAAACTGACGGTTTCCTGCAAGAATCGTATTATGGAGCGCGATAAGCCCCATCCCGCGATTCCTGACATTATCGATAATGGCTTTTACATTGGTATCCGTCCAGAGAGGAACTCCTTCCGCCATTGTATCCGCCAGACCGCCGTCACCGCTGAAAACATCTATGGAATCGGCGCCGCTCTTCTGGCAGGTAATCAGCAAGTCGGCATCACGTATTAATTCGGGGGTGAAAAATTTATTAGCCCGTACAACTATCAACTGCCAGTCTTTTTTTGATTCAAATATTTTACGAATCTGTATTTCATACCCGACTCCGTTATGTGAGTCATCAGTTCCAAGAATTGCAACAACTTTGGTTTTTCCGGGTTCTTCAGGATTGATGGCGGCATTGACACCCGGAACGGCGGCTGTGCCGGCAGCCAATAAAGGAAGACCGGCTCTCAGAACTCCCTGTCTTCCCGCTTTATTGAATAAACCCATTGTCTTCTCCTTCAAGGCACAAACAGGATTGTAGTATGAGTGGAGACGGTGAGTCAGTTCTTACCAGATAAAACTGTCATAATTCCCATAAAACGCCGGTATCGGCAAGTTCAACACCCAGTGGGCGCTGCGCCAGAGTATTTCCTGGCAGGCCTCATTATCAAAAGTCCAATTGTAATGGCCCGGAGTAAATGTAACAACCCTGCCCTTGCCTCTTTGGGCGCAGATACCCTGTATTGTCCACTGCTTATCGTGAACTCCCTGACTCCTGAACAAAACCGTGACATCGGGGTCTTCAGGTTTTCTTAAAAACAACCCGAACTGTTCGTCGAGGTTAATAACATGCGGTTCAATACCTTTTGTAATCGGATGATTTTGATTCAGATGAGAGATAATAACCGGCTGGATTTCACGGTGAAGGGCGCAATCCACACCGAGTAAATCGCTTAAATTGCCTTTGGTGAACCATGGAGTATTGTGGAGAGCGATCCAACCCATGCGGCCGCTTGTTATATTGTCGATTATTATTTTTGCATTTTCTTCGGTGTACAGGTACATGGAATAATAGGTGATAAGCAAATCCGTATCATTGAGCATCTCAGGCGTTACAGGTCTGTAGTTATCCGCCCACCAGAAACTTGCATTCTGTATATGTCGCGTTATCGAGCTGAGGCCGCTTTTCACTACGTTATCATCCCCGCATATCGCTGAAATTCTTATTTCGCCCGGTTTCTTCGGTTTCCATGTTGACGGGATTTGTGAATCCTGGGGTTTCGCTTCCGGAACGGTAAGTGCTGCAGCGGCGGCAGCGGCAAGTCCTGTTTTGAGAGCTGTTCTTCTCGAGTGTTTTTGTATTATATCCATGTATTGCCTCCCGGATAAATCGTTGTCATACCATAAGAATCAGCAGCCGTCATTACACCGCTATTCCGTCATTCCGGTGGAAACGGGAATGCATCCAGGCGGCAGGGGGATCCCCGATCAACCCCGTTCGCGGGAATGACCGTGTATGGAAAGAGTGAATTACCCCGTCTGAAAGGCGGAGCTTCAGTCTTCAGTCAAACAAATCCAACTGAACCGGAGCTTTTTCCTGTTTACGATGATATTATACTGAGCGCCTTATTATTTCTGCGGTTACCGACATCCCGCAGAATGCCCCGTCCTGCACGCGGTGAGACTTACTTTTATCTCCAACAGTTCGTACCAAGTATCCATCTTCCCACAATTCTTTTTACACTCATCAGCGTCCATCTACGGTTTTAATCCCTGCGATTCAAATCAATAAACAATCCCCTTTTCAGATTCATATTCTGTCTGACTTTTGGTTGCTGCCCAGTGATCGACATCAGCCCACTGAATAAGATACATATCCTGGAGTAAAACATACACACGACGGTCCGGTTTTTGGGTAGTCGGATTCAGGGGAATAAAAGAAACCGCATATTCTTTAACGATATCCGCAACAATTATGGTTTTAAGGTCCAGAATATCACCGGATCCTGAAAGCGCCCATACATTCTGGGAATGTATTTTCCGCATAAGTACGATATCTTTTACGTTTGAACTGACCATGGAGGAGAACATATACTGTATCTGATCTGTGGGTGAATCGAGTCTCTTATCATAAAACTGAAAGCTGCCTCTCCGGGCTTGCGTGTAATCAGGCAGCTGCTTTCCGGTCACGATGTCAATTCTTTCCGAATTTTTATCGAATAGGATACGAACAGGTGTTGTATCAGTCTTTTGTGCAAAAGAATTCATGCCGATCATCAGGAACAGTACAGTATAAATACCTGCCATTTTCAACAGGTTTTTGTACATAAAATTCCCTCCTTGTGAACAATTACTTTATCCGGGCTTGCAGTGCTGGCGCACCGTCGCAGCAGGTCTCCGCGGTGAAAGTGTTTATGAATATTTTCAGATACATCAGGGTTATGATGAAAAGGAATTTTACAGGAAACTCCCCACATACTCGATCATTTCCCGTACAGCTCCGACAAAATCGGTTTCGTTTTCGCTTACCGAGGGAATCTCGTTGAACTGCTCGACATCAAACCCGTCCTCGGCATATGCCCGCCGGAAATACTCGACCTGGCTCAGCTTTGCTATCATTTCGGGTGGTACCTGCCTGTTCCAGTTGCTTTCTATCTCCTTGTTTTTATAGTAGATCATGATCTGCCCGAACACCTTGGGAGGTATGGTGTAGACAGTGGGGCCGCCGGTGAACATATCGACGTGCGGGTAAAACCATTCGCCGTTCTGCTTCCGGTGGAGCCGCGCCGAACAGGTGAGCATCTTGATGGGGAGACTGCGCTCTATGAAGAGGGCCGCGCATTTCTTCACGATAGCCTCTGAGGAGTACCGAAGATCGAGCGGGCTGATATCGAGGTTCTGCTTGTTGACAACTCCACGGTAGGCAGCCGAGTCCTCGAGCCTCCCGGTCATGTGCGTACAGACCGCGCGCCAGCCGAAACGAGGCGTTTTCGTCTCCCGGAGGTGGAGTGCCCGTCCCTCGGCGACCATCTTCGCCACAGCCATTATCTGGGGAACGGTGAAGACACAGGTTGCGTTTGTCGCGATTCCCTTCGAGGCAAGATACCGGTATACCGGTATTCCCTGGGTGGTTCCCGGGATTTTAATCATGACATTCGGTGAAAGGTCCGCAAGCTGGTCCGCCATCTCGCGCATCGCCGGCTCGTTATAAAAAAGCTGCGGCGCCACCTGGCCGGATATGTGGCCGTATTTACCCCCGGAAGCCTCGAACAACGGCATCAGCTTTTCCGCACCGCGTTTCACGACCTCGAAATACACATCGAGGAACAGCCCATACTTCGATTTTCCCCGGTAGGCTTTCCGTTTCTCAGTGATGACCGCATCCCATTCGTTCCTGCGGGTTTTCAGAACGGCCCACGACAGCGGCGGATTGGTGGTGCTTCCCCTGAACAGCCACCCGCCGACCGGGGCATCGAAAAACATGCCGTCCACTTCGCTCCTGAACCACTGCCTGTCGGCTTCGGGCACTGTCGGGGAATTGGCGAACTCATCCTTGAAATTCGGCCATACGAGGGGCGAGGAATCCCACCAGATTTCGGTTTCGTCATTGAGCGCCGTGATTCTTTTCCAGGGGTTATCCATGTTGTTTCCTTTCATAAAATATACGAGATACGTATTTATTAAAGTATTTTTATACGGATTTCCTGCAATAGAGCGATTGTAAATATACAAAAACGAAAACCTGCTGCAACCACATTTTCCACAATATCGTTAATATACAGTGCGCGGGGAAAAAAACAAAGACTCATGGAGAATTGCGGTGCGGTTATCCCCTTAAATCAGCAATATCATTGATCCCCCTCGGCTTCGCCGTTTCCCCCTTATAAAACAAAGGGGGAGCCAACCGTTCCCCTGTCCGCTTTTTTCCCCACTTAACAAGGGGGGATGCCGCAGGCAGGGGGGATCACATAGTGTCGAAGAAATCATATATTTCTGATTAAACCATTTTCCATGTTTATCAAAAGGGATATCCAGTTTAATTTTTCACCATATACCCGTGTATATCATTGTTCTCGTAATTTTTTTACCTATATTATTTATGGCGTTATCAACAGTTTTTAAAATTCTTTTTCATCAAAACGCAGATATGTTCCACTGATACGGGGAGGACATCGAATGGCGTATATCATGGTCACTCAGGCGAGCGGCCGTAAAAATGGATTTACCGCATCACTCATGAAAACGGTGGTGGAAACTCTCGCGAAGGTCGAGCACATCGATGTCGAAGCCTTTCATCTCCACGACTACACGTTCAAACCCTGTACGAGCTGTTTCAGCTGCATCAGGAATACCGGATCCGGCTGTGTTCTCGACGATGACTGGGGCAGACGCGGCGAGGGTGTCCTCTACCGGGCATTCAAGCGTGCGAACGCGCTCTTCGTTATCGATCCCGTCCACGGCTGGGGAATGAGCGCCATGACACGGGTGTTTCTCGAACGCGTCTATCCCACGGTATGGGAGGGATTTTCGCACGGGACGCCTTTCGCTTCCATCGCATGCGCCTCGAACCAGGGATTTCAGAAAAAAGCGGTGGAGGAACACTGTAAAAAAGCCGCCGGTTACAGCTTCCGTTATATCGGCGGGCTCCCGGTTCATACGGCGTATATCGACAAGGCGCGCCCGAAAGCGGTCGAGCTTGCCCTCCGTCTCGCCGAAGCCGCCCTTGACGATGAACGCAAAGGCCGCCGCAAGCTCACCGACGAGGAAGTATTCTCCATGTACATGGGCACACCCTGGGACATCGTGGACGGGTATCTCGAGAACATGACGGACGGTTCGTTCGAATACGAAACCTCGGTACCGGCATGCGCGCTCGGGGACGGCTCGTTCACCAACCCGGAAGCGCACGAGTTACTCGTCAGGGCCTGCGAACACCTGAAGACGGCGCTCGAACGCTACCACGCCGGGGACCGTACGGCGGCATCCCGCGAGCTTGTGAGAGTGGCCAAGTTCTGGACCAACGCGACATTCAAACAGTTTCTCGAAAAGGATGTCGTCAGGACAGGCATTCCGAAAGCGTACCGGCCGCTCGATGAGCTGGAAGAATGATAGCGGGCGCCGTTACAGGGCGGGAAAAATAATCTTATACACTTTTTATTCAATCCCGGGAGCCGATAATGAAAAATTCCATTTCTCTCGTGTATTACTCACTGACCTGTTTTGTTCTGTGTACATTTTCCTGTTCCCCGCGCTCGACCGAGTTTGACCGCCGTGTCGATCATGCGCTCAAATACAGTGTCGGGCAGCTCAAAAAATCGGTGGCATTCGTGAAGGACCCGGAACGGTTCCCTGTGAGCACACTGCCGGACGGCACATGGAAAACGGGGGATATGTACGACTGGCGGAGCGGACACTTTCCCGGATGCCTCTGGTACATCTACGAGTACAGCCATGACGATTCGCTCAGGGCGGCGGCGATACGGTGGACCGAGGCGCTCGAACCGGTCAAGGACTATACCGGCAACCACGATGTGGGCTTCATGATCTACTGCAGCTACGGAAACGCGCTCCGTCTTACCGGCAACGAGGCGTACAAACCGATCATGATCCGCGCCGCCGAATCGCTCGCAACGAGGTACAAACGGACGACCGGCGTCATCCAGTCCTGGGGGTCGAACGACCGGTGGAAATACCCGGTCATCATCGACAACATGATGAATCTCGAACTCCTGTTCTGGGCCGCTAAAAACGGCGGCTTCTCCGAGCTTTCCCTCATCGCCGAAGAACATGCCTTCAACACGAAGGTAAACCATGTCCGCGAGGGCGGCAGCACATTCCATGTCGTCGACTACGATCCCGATACGGGCGCAGTTCTCGGGAAATACACCGCCCAGGGGTACCGCGACGATTCCACCTGGTCACGAGGGCAGGCCTGGGGGCTGTACGGATTTGCCATGGCTTTCCGTGAGACCCGAAATTCCGTTTTCCTCGAAACGGCATGCAAAATCGCGGATTTTTACATCAGTCACCTTCCCGATGATTATGTACCGTACTGGGATTTCTTCGCACCCGGAATTCCCGATGAGCCGCGCGACTCAGCAGCTGCCGCGATCGCCGCTTCGGGTCTTCTTGAGCTGAGTACCCTCGTCGGGGACAAAACAAAGTCCGACCGGTACCGTCAGGCTGCGCTCAGGACACTGTCGTCCCTCTGTTCGCCGAAATACCTGACCGAAGGCACCACAAGTATGGGGATACTCCTCCACGGAACGGGAAGTGTGCCGCATAAATCGGAGATCGATGTGTCGCTTGTCTATGGTGACTATTACTTTCTCGAAGCCCTCCTGAGGTATAAGCGCGGCATCTGATGGTGGTGGCTCCTGAGGAGAAAAAACGAGTATATGGTTTTCTGTATCAACACAATATGGTTTTTCGTCTGGTTATTAATCAGTAATTTATTGTACGAGTATTGTCATTCCAAAGAACGATGTGGATTGGGAATCCAGTACTAATATCGCTAAGTCCTGAGCATTGGATGATGGATTCACGTTTTCACGGGAATGACAGTTTAACATGTAAACATCTCATTCGTAAGTTTAATGCACTAATTGAATCCAGACTTTTCCGTTTCTGGACTGTAAGCCGTTTGCGGACAGTAAACTGAACGGACAATCCTTTCAGCTTGACAGGTGAGGTTGACTTTAGTTACTATTAAAAACAGGATAATCCCTTTGAACACGAGCCGCATTTCACTCGGTTATTCACGAGATTGTATATTTATTACACCGGAGCGTATATGAATACGAAACTCGGTAAAATCCTCATTATCGACGACGACAAGGATGTGCTCCTCGCGGCTCGCCTGCTCCTCAAGCAGCACGCCGAGCTCGTACATACCGAATCGAAACCCGAATCGATTCCGACACTGCTCAAAAACGAGAATTACGATATCATTCTCCTCGACATGAATTTCACCGCCGATGCATCGAGCGGACAGGAAGGATTTCACTGGCTCAACAGGATTTATGAGATCGATCCTTCGGTCGTTGTTATCCTCGTTACCGCTTATGGAGATGTGGAGATGGCGGTCCGTGCAATCAAGGAAGGAGCCACAGATTTCGTGCTCAAACCGTGGCAGAACGAGAAGCTCATCGCCACCCTCACCTCAGCCATGAAACTCCGCATGACGAGAACCCAGGTGAACAGTCTACGGTCACGGCAGAAACAGCTCAGCGCCGACCTCGACAAACAGTTCAACAACTTCATCGGCGATTCTCCGCGCATGGAGGAGGTTTTCGCCACCATCAAAAAAGTCGCAGGCACCGATGCCAACATTCTTATCCTCGGCGAGAACGGCACCGGAAAGGAGCTCGTCGCCCGCGAACTTCACCGCCAGTCGCACCGTGCCGACGAGGTCTTCATCAGCGTCGATATGGGCGCCATCAGCGAGACTCTGTTCGAAAGCGAGCTTTTCGGCCACGTGAAGGGTGCGTTCACCGATGCAAAGGAAGATCGCGCGGGACGGTTCGAGATCGCTTCGGGCGGGACGCTTTTCCTCGATGAAATCGGGAACCTGCCGCTGCCGCTCCAGGCAAAAATTCTGACGGTTATCGAGAACCAGCAGGTGACCCGTGTCGGCGCCAACAAGGTGCAGCCCATCAATGTCCGTCTTATCTGCGCAACAAACCTCGATATTCATTCCATGGTGAAGGACCAGAAGTTCCGCCAGGACCTCCTGTACCGTATCAACACGGTGGAAATCATACTGCCACCGCTCCGTGACCGCGTGGAGGATATTCCCCTGCTTCTCGAGCATTTCCTTGGTATCTACTCTAAAAAATACAAAAAACCGCCCAAACGCCTGAGCGCGGCGACCATCGAAAAGCTGAAAAAGTACCACTGGCCCGGGAATGTCAGGGAGCTTCAGCATGCCATCGAACGGGCGCTTATTATGAGCGATTCACAGGTTCTTCAACCGTCCGATTTCCTGTTCTCCGGCCAGGAATCGAAAGAAAACGGCCTCGCCATCGACAGTTACAATATCGAGGACGCGGAAAAGATTCTCATACGGAAATCCATTACTAAATACTGCGGGAACATCAGTAAAGCCGCCCATGAACTGGGATTGTCACGGGCTTCCCTCTATCGCCGGCTGGAAAAATATGGCCTATAACAGCTTCAGGATTCAAATTTTCTGCCGTGTCATACTCCTCGGTGTGTCCCTCGTATTCTGTGCATTTCTCATCATTCACACCGCCCTGTATGTGACGTTTGCCCTTACCGGGCTTCTCATACTGTTCGAGCTTTTTGCTCTGCTGAAATTCATCGAAAAATCAAACAGGAATCTCGTACGTTTTCTCGAATCCATCAGATACTCTGATTTCTCGCAGGCGTTCCCCGTATCCGGCGACCCCTCGCTCGACAGGCTTCATGCCGAATTCAACAGGGTCATGGAGGAGTTTCACCGCGCACGCTCGGAAAAAGAGGAATCGTTCCGGTATCTCGAGACAGTTGTCCAGCATGTTGGTATCGGGCTCTTATCGTTTCAGCCGGATGGCACGGTCGAACTCATGAATAACGCCGCGAAACGGCTGCTGCGGGTGTCTCACCTGAAATCGGTTTCATCGCTGGCCTCTTTTTCGCAGGAGCTCGTGGATACCCTGCTCACGCTGAAACCAGGGGAGCGAAAACTCGTAAAGATCACCGATAACGACGAGATTCTCCACCTTGCCGTGTACGCCACCGGATTCATGCTCCGTGAAAAAAACTATACCCTCGTCTCGATCCACAATATTCAGAGCGAACTCGAAGAACAGGAAATGAAATCATGGCAGAACCTCATACGGGTGCTCACCCATGAAATCATGAATTCGGTGACTCCCATCGCCTCGCTTGCATCCACGGTCAACGCGCTTCTCCGCGATGCGGGAAAAATCCCGCTCAGCGAACTGGACCCGCAGACTGTCTCCGAGACCGCCGAGGACATCAAGAGCGCGGTGGAAACAATCCAGAAACGGAGCGAGGGACTGCTTCACTTCGTCGAAAACTACCGTAACCTCACCCGTATCCCGAAACCCGATTACCGGATATTCCCCGTATCAGGCCTTTTTGCCCGTGTGAAACAGCTCATGGAGACCCGCATCGGGGGAAAGGACATCTCGTTTACGGTCGCAGTCGCCCCGGAAACCCTCGAGCTGACAGCCGACCTCGAGCTCATCGAGCAGGTGCTCATCAACCTGCTCCTGAACGCCATTGACGCTGTGGGAGATCGCCCGGAATCCCGCATCGAGCTGCGGGGAAGCATCGATGATCGCGACAGAGTCATCATTCAGGTATCCGATAACGGCCCCGGAATTGTCGGCGATGTTATCGACAGGATATTCATCCCGTTCTTTACCACGAAACAGAACGGCTCCGGCATAGGGCTCAGCCTGTCACGCCAGATCATGCGGCTTCACGGCGGCTCGATCGGTGTTCGCTCGGAACCGGATATCCGGACGGTATTCACGCTGAGATTCTGACATAACCCGACAGCTTTTTCCCTGATTCTTTTCATCTGCACCCGCATAACCAGAGAATCATCCTTTCCGCTCTTTACCGTTATTTTCCCTGTTCATTCATACAGATATATTTTTTTAATAATTTGATATTTCAGAGCAATACGACATAAAATATTGACATCATTGAACTTATATCCATACAACGGCAAGCAAAATAACTGTTGCAAAACAATTTTTTTATAATTTTATTATTATCAGGGAAAAATTATTAAAAAAACCATCAAATTTGGAGTAAATTATTATGCTCGATCCCGTCGATGTGCAAATCATTGATCTCCTGGGCAATAACGGCAGAATGCCGATACTTTCCATTGCGAAAAAACTCGATCTTCCCAATTCGACGGTCAGGAAAAGAATAAAGAAGCTCGAGGACACCGGGATTATCCAGTTTTCCTGCGAAGTGAACCTGAAAAAGTTCCCCCAGGTTCTCATCATGTTTGTCGGTATCGAGGCATCGAAAAAATACAGGAGCCAGCTCGAAGAAATCTATAAGATTCCCAATATACTGCATGTATCCGGCTCGACGGGGAGATACGATTACATCGCCATGTTTGCCGCCACATCGCGGGACATGGTCATCGATGTCATCGGCAACAACCTGCACAACATACGGGGGATATCTCGTACCGAGTCGTTTCTGCTCCTCAAAGATATCGGTATTTTTATCAAATCGGACAAATTCGCCAAGCTTTTTATAACTTCAAACGGGCATGATGGGGAAAAACCAACATCGGAGACCGCCAAAAAAAAGTAAATATTTCAATATAATTCCCGAAAACGTTCACCTGAATCAAAACAGAAAGGAGAAAGTAGCCTTGTGAGGAGTATTGTAAGATATTTGAGTTATCATTGAATTCAGTGAAAAGGGAGGTAAACCATGAAAACAGGATTGGTTATTCTTGCTCTGTTAATGGCAGCAACCGTTGCATTCGGAGCGAATTTCGCGCCGACGGTCATGAAGATTTCCGCAAGCGATATGATTCCGTATAATTTTGACGGAAAAACACTGGAAATACCCGTTACGGTAACCGGAACTCCGGCTGCTGCTCTGTTCACAGTATTCACCAAGGACAAGGCAAACCAGATCGTCGCGGTCAAAAATGGTTATCTCGGCTGGCATTTTGTCAATAAGATCGATACGTGCGTGTATATGGGCAGCCTCCAGCAGCTCGACATCGGGAAGAGTGTCCTGAAATGGGAGGGCAAGGACAACGATGGCAAACTGGTCCCCGCAGGAGAATATACCTACTATATCTACGGGTATGACAATGTCAATCAGAAAAAGGCTGTCAACAGATATTGCTTCATGGACAGATATAATCAGGTTAAAGTGGTAACACACAAAGAGGATGGCACTCCCAAGTCGAATCCGCAACTCTATTTTTCCGACCTGACAAAAATGACAATCGGAACAGACCCCAACGATTCAACCCTTGTTGAAAAAACCACGACAGACCTGTGGGGACATCATCTCGTGCTGGACCCTAATGATTACAATTACTTTTACTTCTGGTGCCCCGACCAGGAATCAGTCGTGGAGCGTATCGCGAAACTTCAGTGGGTCCCGAATGGTCCTGTTGTCCTCCAGACAGACTGGGGCAACGAGGGATTTTCGAAGTTTACAGTCGCCAATATGCTGAAAATTGCCAACTGGAACATGGCCGATATCGAACAGGTTCAGGATTACATTATTATGGCGACTCACGACAACACATCATTTGAGCCGACAAACATCATTGCGTATATATCCATGGAAGACGGTGTGTTCGACCATGAAGTCGATATGTCCGATCGCTGGTACAGCAAAGAGGACGCCGAGAAAGGCGGTCAGGCGAGCGGCGGTCCGACACAGATTGTCAAAAAGCACGATTATCTCATGCTGTCGCGGTTCAACGCCTGTTACCGTGAGATGATCAATCCGCTTGCTGAAGATGACGCCGATTTCATCATGTGGGGCAACGGCAACGGCGACTATGTCGGCGACCATAATTTCGCTGCCGATTCTCCACGGCCGTGGGTATGCAACGACTATAATGTCGCTCCCTATGCTTATGTTACCGGCGCGGATGAAAATTTGTTCTCCTCGTTCGGATGTTATGATATGGGCGCCGTCTCCTTCGGTCTCATCGCTCCCGACGGCACCGGTATAGGATACTTTGCATTCGCGGGCGAGACGGCGAACATCAAGATAGGAACCGTCTATGTCGATTATGGCTCCCCGTTCGACGGTATTTACACGGACAACACCTCGACCGGCGGCGAGGGTGAAACAACCGGAATCTGGTATGTCGCCCATGATTCGATCAAGGGCACCATTACGAGCAATCCCGTGGCGGTGGAGGAAACCGCTCCGTCGTCATTTGCCGTAGCCCAGAACTCGCCCAATCCGTTCAACCCGTCCACAACGTTAAACTTCACCCTTCCCGAGGCAGGCGTTGTATCGGTCGATGTTTATAATTCCGCCGGTCAGAAGGTCACAACGATTGCAGACGGTTACCTGGGCGCCGGAAATCATTCGGCCGTATGGGATGCATCGGGCTTCTCCGCCGGTGTTTACTTCTGTACGGTGAAGAGCGGCGCATATGCGAAAACCATTAAAATGACCCTGCTGAAATAACGTACTATAGAGCACGTATCGCACACAAGGGTCCATCCTCACCCGATGGGCCCTTACGTATCATTTTCAGAGGGCGGTGAAAAAGTATATTTTTCACGCACCCCGTTACGAAATTTGTTTTTGGGGTGCTGTCAAGGACATGTAAGCTTGTTCCCGAATCATTAATCGGGGATCGTCTCTTTGAGCCGACCCTTGACAGCCTTAATCCTGACATGTTGTGTGTTTTTTAAAAAGACTTCTCATGAACCATCCAACAGGAAAAGAGAATCATGTCATCACCCAACACACTTAATCGCCGGGAAGCCATCAGGAGGGGTATATGCGGTGCCGCCGGCCTGACCGCAGGGGCGCTGACCGGTGGGTTAACGCCATCCGCCATGGCGCAGGCACAACGGAGACCGAACGTCATCCTCATGTATACGGACGACCAGAATTTCGATCAGATCGGCTGTTACGGGTACAAGCGGTACACGCCCAACCAGGACAGCATCGCCCATGAGGGAGTACGGTTCAACCGGGGCTATGTCACCACGAGCGTGTGTACGCCGAGCCGGTACGGCTGCCTGACAGGGCAGTTTGCGGGACGGTGCAGTAATCCCCAGTTCACCAGGGCCTTCCCCGAGGGAGTCCAGGTCGAGGTAAGCTTCAACACCCGTATCACGCCCGGCCAGCCGAACATCGCCAATGTCATGAAGCAGGCCGGTTATACGACGGGCATGGTGGGAAAATGGGATCAGGGCGGCGGAGAGAATCTCAGGCAGCTCCCCCGCGGGGATGCATGGACGAAGGTTGATGGCGAGGCCGATCTTCACGACCCCAAAATAACGGAAATCCTCCGGTACAACCACGACCGTTACCGCGAGGCGATACAGTCCTGTGGGTTCGATTATGCCGAGAGCATCTATTTCGGGAATCCCGAGAGCTTCAACAACCACCAGCTCAACATCCATAACCTCGAATGGGTCGTCAAGGGCGCGCTCGATTTTATCGACCAGAACAGGGACAAGCCCTTTTTCCTCTATTTTGCGCCGACCCTCCACCATATACCGCACCCCCAGGAATCGCTCGTGCAGTCCGATCCGCGCATTACGGCGGCAGGCTACCTCGACAAGGCGCCGGATGTCATGCCAACCCGCAAGGATGTCATCAAGCGGGTGACAGCGGCAGGCTACCGTCCCGAGACAGCCTTCTGCACATGGATGGACGACGGCATCGGGGTTTTGCTCAAAAAGCTCGATGACCTGAAACTCACCGAGAATACCCTCATCCTGTTTGTGAGTGACAACGCCACCATCGCAAAAGGCACTCTGTTCGAGGGCGGTATCCGCATTCCGTTCATGGCGCAGTGGAAAGGAAAGATACGCGGCGGGCAGGTCACCGAAAGCCTTGTGCAGAATATCGATCTTGCTCCGACCATATTCGACGCCTGCGGCGTTCAGAAACCGGCGGCCATGGAGATAGACGGCGCAAGCCTGATGCCTCTGTTGCTCGGACGCAAGAAAACCATACACGACGAGCTGTTCTTCGAGATCGGATGGACGCACGCGGTCTGCACCGACCGGTGGAAATACACCGCGCTCCGCTATTCAAAGGAAGCGCAGGAAGAAGCGAAAAAAACCGGGAAGCGGTTTTACCATAACCGGGCGCTCGAACCTCATCAGCACAAGGTGCTCCTGGAACATCCGAATTTCTGGGACCCCGACCAACTGTACGATCTGAGCATCGACGAGGACGAGGTTGTCAATCTCGCCTATGACCCCGAGTATTCGCAAACGCTCGGGGACATGAAAGGACGGCTGAAACGGTGGCTCGCCACGTTCGGTAATCATCCGTTCGGCGAGTTCACCGGATGAAAGAGAAGGGGGATTCAGGGAGTACACGCGCAAATAAACCATGAGTACAATAGATACATGGTTTCCGGTTATACTGTCAGCTTATAATCATTCATGAATCTTATGAGTATCGTCATTCCCGAGAACAAAGTGAATCGGGAATCCAGTATTACCCTTGCTCTGTTATAAGCATTGAATAATGGATTCCCGTTTTCACGGGAATGACACTTTATCGCGGTACTATTAAACGCTTTGTGAAAAACCCCGTAAGTGTGGATAAAAGCTGTCAAGGGTCAGCACGGAGTGCTGATTTACATGCCCTTGACAGCGAACAAACAATATATTTCATAACCGGGCGTATGAAAAAAATACTTTTTCACACGCCCTCTTAAACGTGTTATGATAAACTTCATTTACGTAGAGATATCGCGCCGACGAATAACTAATGATTCCGATATTTGGAATAGATGCCGAATCGATTGATCAGCCATACATTCCTTATCGAGAGGACATAAAAACCGATGGATCGGAGAGATTTTATCAGGCGGGCAAATCTGTACGGAGCGGGCGCCGCCCTCGGGAGTAACCGGGCGTTCGGAGCTGCCGCGCCATCATCAGGCGACACAAAGGGAGAGATCAGAAACATTCTGGTGCTTTTTGTCGACCAGCAGCGCCAGGATTGTCTCGGATGCTACGGCAACCAGGTGGTAAAGACACCGAATATCGACCGTCTGGCGCGTACCGGAATCCGCTTCAACAACGCCTATACGCCGTCGCCCGTCTGTACTCCGGCGCGTACGTCGTTCCAGACCGGATTGTGGGCGCACAACCACAAGCTCGTTTTCAACACATCCCGCTCCCCGTTCCAGACCGGCTTCAACGATCCGGAACCCACAACGCGGTTCTTCAGCGAATCACTCCGCGCCAAAGGGTGGAACTGCGCCCATATAGGCAAATGGCATATCGGAACGTTAATGAACAAACCCGCCGCACGGGGGTACGAAGACCTGCCTTATTATCCCGACTACGGGTATCCCGCCAATCATCCGCACTATGTCGAGTACCTGAAAAAACAGGGTGTGGGCGGGTTCAACCTGCTCGAAGAAAAGCTCGATCCCACCGGATACCGCCACTACGCGGGCCTTCAGGAGGGGCCGCAGTCGGCATCGATCCCGGCGTATCTTGCCAGCCAGACCATCGACGCCATCAACCGTCACGCCGGAACCGGAAAACCGTTCTTCATAGGCTGCAATTTCTGGGGTCCGCACGCGCCGTACAACATTACGAGGAAACACTGGGAGATGTACAACGGGGCAAAAATCAAAGCCTGGCCAAATTTCGACTGCGACCTTTCGGACAAGCCCGGTGTAATCACACGGTACGGCGAATACTGGAAGACAGGCTGGTTCACGAGGGACAATATCCCCGGGCTCATCGGGCTCTACTATGGCTATATCAGCCTCATCGACGAGGAAATCGGGCGGATTCTCAAAGCGCTCGAAGACAAGGGCGAGCTCGACCGTACGCTCATAATCTACTCCGCCGATCACGGGAGCAGCGTGGGCTCATACCGTTTCTGGGACAAGGGATTCGGCATGTACGATGTCATCACCCGTATCCCGATGATCGTGTCCCATCCCGCCATTAAGCCCTCGTCGTCCGATGCCTTCGTGACCCTGCTCGACTTTGCACCGACATTTCTGGAGGCCGCAGGCTGCGAAATTCCGAACGGACTTGACGGCACATCGATTCTGCCCATCATTAAAGGCGAAAAACAGGCGGTCAGGGATGACTACATCATCACCGAACATTTCGGTCACCAGGTGCCTTTCTATCAGCGCATGGTGAGAACGCCCACGTTCAAGTACATCTATAATCCCATGGACCTCGACGAATGCTACGACCTCGGGGCCGATCCGAACGAGACGAAAAACATCATCGCCTCGGTGGACAAAAAGAAGCTCGCCTGGGCGCGGTCTACCCTGCTCCAATGGATGAAAAGCCATAACGACCCGCTCCTCGTCTGGGCAACACCCATGCTGGGGTGAAAAACAGGCATAAGGTAGAAGGCACAGGGCATAAGGGGAAAGATATAAAAACAGGCACAAGGGAAAAACAAAGACAGAAAAAAAGGAACAAGGTATGAGGGATTACTTGTTACTTTTACCTTGTTCCTCAGTTCCTTGGTTCCTGCCTCTGTGTCTCTATGCCTTAGCGTCTTGTTTTTTTATCTTTTTCACTTGTGCCTTATGCCTTATGCCTTGTGCCTTCCTTTATTTAAACTCCACGGTCTGTACGCCGGGTCTGATCTCCGCGCGGACTGACTTCGTGTCTTTGACGAGGGTGATTGTCTGACGTTCATCGCCCTCCCACCGTACGGGAAGACTGCCCTGCGCATCGGTCGCGCCCTGAAAGAGCGTTCTCCCCGCTCCGGGCAGGTCGCGGAACACATGCACCCACTGCACCGGACGGTTATCCCCGTCCATTACGGTTACCCTGCCCACGTGGCTTATAAGGGTTAACTCCAGAGAATTCCCGTCGATTTTGACAGCGTATTCTCCGGGGGGGATCGCGATGACCGTCCCGGCGCGGGTCTTTTCCACCTTGATCGACTTGCCCGAGATGGCAGCGCGGGTAAGCTTCCACGGCAGCTCGATCCTCCCGCCCTCGAGCATCGACAGTTTTCCCGAGGATGTACCGAAGCCGAAAGAGAGCGTGGCGGGGTGCTCGAACAGGAACCTGAGTCCACCAACCGTCGCGTCGACAGCATCGACAAGGAGGATATCGCCAGGGGTCACGGTGAAACGCTGACCGCTGTCGATGTCTTTTTCCCCGTCTTTTGCTACGGTAAACTTCACCGCGCCGGCATCGTATCTGAACAGGGCGAGGTTACCGGTCAGTCCCGAATGATTCCCGAGGAATATCCACCACACATCGTTTCCCTGGGTGATGAGCGCTTCACGCTCGGTTCCGCGGAGTATTTCGTCGGAAGGCGGGCTTCCGGTCACTCCCTTTTTACCGAGGCGGAGAACCGCGAAATAGTCGTCCGAGGGCGCGTGATGAACCTTTATCCAGCGGTACGGCCCGAAGCGGCTCCGTGTCGGGGGCACGTTGATGTTGTAGGTTCTGAGCGCCGATGCATGCACCTTCCAGTAATCCGAGTAATAGACGGGGATGTTCCGGGCACGGTCGGTGTTCGGCAGAATGGGATAGAGCGGCATCACCTTTGTGGTATCGGGAGGCCCGACCTGCCAGCCGTCCCAGTCCGCCGGGGTGATACGGTTCGGGCTGTTCCAGATGGGGCTGTCGTCCATGGTCACGGGGCGCCAGAGCTCGATGCCCTCACCCCAGAGCACCGACGTTCCTTCGCCCACCATGAGCGTCCGCGGGAAATATCCCGGCCCGGAGGTGTCGCCCGGCTTCCATCCCCACGCATACTGGTAAGCCCAGTAACAGACGCCGCCGTTCTCAACGTACTTCCAGAGCTTTTCGCGCCAGTCAATCATGTCGCGGTCGCGGACAAGCACGGCAAACTGACCGACCACAATACGGTCGAATCGCGACAGGTCGCCATCAAGCGCCCGGTAATCGAGGAGCTCGAAGCTGAACCCGAGCCGCCTGAGCACCGCCTCGGTCTGGCCGTCCGTCTCGATCAGGCCGATGTGTTCCGGCCTCTTCGGGTACGAGAGGATGTTTTCGAGGATTTTCCGCGCCCCTTCGTTATCGCTGTACAGCACCTGACGGGCGATATCGAGGGCGTTGAACACGAACATCCCCTTCCCGTAAGGACAGCTCAGCACCATGGGCCATTCGGCGCGGATGCTTTCGAGCGGCCAGCCGAGAGTGAAGTCGAGCGGTTCGTCCTGGAGGAAGTCGATGGTCATATCGACGCCGTCACGGTTGGTCAGGGATATGCGGTTGCCGGAGCTCGTGACCGTCTCTGCGGGAAGGTGAAGGTTCCACTGGAGCGGGTACGATGACCGTACCTGATCCCAGACAACGAGCACATCGGGTTTGAGAAAGAGAAGGTGCCGCACGTTGAACGGAGCGGGCAGGCCGACATCCCAGTTCTTCACCTCTCCCGCCGCATAGTCGAAACCGTGCGCGGAAACGAAGTTCGTGAGGCCGTCCGGGTAGTAATCTCGGACAAGGGATTCGTCGATACCGCCGTTCACCTCGACCGCCGGGCCGCCGTATTTATGCTCGGGAATGACAATCGACTCCCCGTCGCCGTCGAACGTGACCACGCTGTGGGAGAAATCCGTCTGGTCACGCATGCGCCGCGACCACACGTACGATGAGCATCCCCTTGTAAGCATGACGGGGTATCCGCGCCAGATGAGCGAAAAATCGCCGTGATTGGGCTGATGGTGCATGGTACGGTTCGAAGTGCCGTACTCCGGGCCGAAGGTTGCGAACAGGAAGGTCTCGTCCGGCTCGGCGAAACGGTCGCGGAAGATGACATACCCCAGGCCGGGCAGATAACTCGTGTATGCGGGCTTTACCGAAGCGATGCCGGGATCGGCAAAGAGGAGACTCTCCGGTGTAAGCGGGGAATCGAGATTCCGCCAGCACCACATCCACCGGCCGGTCTCGTCGGGGTCGCCGTCGTGATACCGCGGTGCAGCCCAGGCGAGAATCGCGCCCCTGTTCTCCCACCAGTTGGAATCGTCCGCGGCAAGCATGGTCGGCCTGTCCGGGCCCTTCATGCCGGGAGCGGGTATGCTTTCGGCGAAGAAACCGAGCATTTCTTTGAAACGCCCGTCCTGAAAAAAGTCGCGCTCGCCTGCATTTTTCAGCGCCGCAGCAAGCATGTACAATTCCTGGAGCACGCCGCCCATGTAACGTGGATTTTCCGCCCATGCGCCGCCGGGCCGTGAACCGAGGCTCAGGATACGCTCGAAATAATCGACCGTATAGCGCGTGTTTTCCGCCGCGCCCGGAGCATCCGGGAACACGAGCCCATAGAGGCCGACCGCGAGGAGACGGTGGACGTTCATGTTCGCGATGACCCAGTCCTCCATGTCCTCGGGAATGTAGTCGGTCTGGTAGATAAAGCCTTTCCCAAGATGATCGGCGCCATGGTTGCGGTAGTGAGTGATGCACCATGCCATGGTTTCCTTTATCTCACGGAGGTCATCCGCGGTGTAGACCCCGCTTTCCTTCGTCATGTCATAGGCGAGGAGGGTCGAGACGACCTGCCCGGGACTCCGGAGAATCCAGATATTGATCATGGTCGGGATATATGTCCGCAAATAGTCGAGATTTTCCTGGATGGATGCCCGCGTTTTTTCAGCATACCGCTTTTCGCCGGTGAGGAGATAGAGGATCGGAGCGGAATTGCCGCCGTCGCCGCGGGACAGGCTCTCGAAGTAGCTCTTGAGCGGCTCCCGGGTCATGCGAACCTTCGCCTGCTCGAGCTCTTGTGGGGTGATGAGAACCGAGGATGCAGACAGTGTCGCGTTCATGATACCAAAAATCAGGGCTATTACAGCGACAGTAATAGACCTGATAAAAGTTGATTCGGTGAAAATATCCTTCACTCTCATAGCACACCTCATACGGTAAACCCATCTGCACACAGTTTATCAGGCTTCATCTATTTTTACACCCGCTTTTCTGAGGATGTTCGCCGCAGTCCCGTAAAACACAGCCTGCCGGAGATGGTCGGCAACGCCGAGGGTATCGAGCAGAACCGTGTAATCGTTGACCACATCGTGCTCCTTTTCCGGCCCGACATCGGCGCCGAACACGATCTGTTCCCATGCGCTCGACCAGAAAGGCGAGCGGTATTCGGTTTTATCGCTCCACCAGAGCAGGTCGCCGATAAAGGACGGCCTCTTTTTCTTGAGGGTCGAGCCGGAGAGATCGAAGAACAGGTTGGGATTCCAGCGGGCGCTCATGGTCGCCTCCTCGAACCATGGATTTCCCAGATGCGCCCCGATGATGGTCAGTCCCCTGAACGAGCGGGCGATGGTGTCGAGATAGATGGGCCGCATGAAGTTGTTATCGACGCGCACACCCTCCGTTCCTTTTGAGGAAATGATGCCGAGGTGAAAGAGAATCGGAATCCCGAGCTTTTCCGCCCGCTTGTAATAGGGGTAGAACCGCTCGGAATGGTACGGTTCGGGCGGAAGGATGAATTTGAGCCCGGCAAAGCCCTGGTCGCGGAGCCTGTCGATACGGTCGGGCTCGACCGGTTCCCAGAGGTTGATGCCGCCGAATCCGACAGCGAGGTCGGGACGCCGTTTCATGGCGGCAAGCAGCGCGGAGTTTCTCGAATAGGGGACGCCTGGCCATTCGAGCCCCTGGAATACGATCTTCCTGATCCCCAGTTTTTCCGCTGCCTCCTCGTAGCCCGGCAGAACGCTCTCATCAGGTATGAGGTGATTGTGCATGTCGATTATCGGTCGTTTCATGGTTTCTCCCCGGTATAAATGTGGTTATATCTTTGAAATATTATTTATCATCGATCCCCCTCGGCTGCGCCGTTTCCCCCTTATAAAACAAAGGGGGATAAAAACACACGCAGACCACCGCACTCCATTAATAAGGGTAAAGCCGCAGTAAGTAAGGATTACAAACCATCGAAGATACTCCATAATCACAATTATAAATTTTTCTCTTTCAACTTAGTCACTTTGTCCCTCTGCTCCTCAGTTCCTTTGCCTCTTTGCTCCTTTGCTCCTATCACTTCGCCTCGCCGGTTTTCCAGTTCAGCGTCACAGTGCGGCCTCCGGCGGTGAATGTCCATGTATCGCCCTGCGCCCTGCATGTTACGGTCACCGGCTCACCGCCCGTTTTCGCCCATGAGAGTGCGACGGCGTTCCGCCACTGGCTCCCATGCTTCCGGAGCCGTACCGTGTACAGGGGTATTCCCTTCTCGTCGGGCTCCTTCGGCAGTGCGATGATGCTTTCCGCGCTGACATCAACGCCCTCGGAAACGAGGGGATCGAGACGGAGAACAGCCTGTTTACCATGCATGACGAAGGCGTTGCCCGAACAGCTTCCCTCCTGCTGCTCAGGGTGGAAACGGAGCTCGAGATCGTGCGCCATGTCAAGCGCGATATCGTCCGCAACGATGAGTACATCGGGTTTCAGGAAAAGGAGGTGACGGACGAAGCACCGGAGCCCGGCAGCTTTAGGATAGGCTTCCGCGACATCCCCGGTGATATGATCGAACCCGGGAGCGGACACCGCGCGGATAATACGCGGCCGAGCCTGAAAGCCATGCGGTTCCGCACCGTTGAATATCGGCCCGCCGCCGCCGAGCTGTTCGCCGCTGTCGATGAGGAGCGTATTATGGTAGCCCGTGAACTTGGCACGGTAGCCGTCATCGCGGATGAGCCATTCCCCGCAGGCGAACACCATGAAATTGCCCGTGTCCGGGTGCACGTGGTGCGCGGACGAGGGACAGTAGGTGAACTCACGGATCGCCGTATGACCGATATAGGGACCGCATTTGAAAAACACGAACGATTCATCGCCCGACCAGTCCGAGCGCGCCGTGACGAGATCGATGTCCGGGAAATGGCGGAGCGTCGGCAGACCATCGGGGGGTATCGCCTTCACCGAGGGATCGTACCAGAGAAGATTGAGCCACCGGGCTATGGGGTGCTCCGCATTCGCCCTGTCGAGCGCATCGGCCAGCCACTGTGCGTACCCGTCACGGTATTCATGGGCGAGGGCACGCAGCATGTAATCGGCGCCGTACCAGTCGTAGCGCGGGCTGTCGCCATAATCGACCGTCGTATTGCTGTAGCTCCAGGAGTTTTGGGGTAGCCCCATATAGAGGCGATACATTGCCGTTTTCCGCCACCATGGATGGTCATACATATCGTCGCCGGTAAGGTCGCGGGCGAGGTACATGAACTTGAGCATCCACTCGACGCCGTAGCTCCAGTATCCGGGCCCTTCGTGACTGGCGCCGTCATCGCCGAGCACCGCCATGGTGTGATGGTACCGGTCGAGGGTGTACGCCACCCAGCGCCCGGCTTCATCGTCCTCGTCGAAAATCGCGAGCCCGGCGGCGGCAATTCCGCAGGAGTTTATCCACAGGTGGTTCTGGAGGAACGCCTCGTCCCACTCGGGCCAGGGGTGGATGGCATATGCCGCGCTGTCCTTCACGATGATGCCTTTTGCCGCGACATCGAAGAGGTATGCCGATTTCTTTATGAGCGTTTCACGGATAGTCCGCCGTGTTTCGTCGTCAAGATCGCGCCAGCACCAGTCGTACACGAGCGCAAGCCCGAAAAGCTGGTGTCCGGTCGACAGGTCGGAGTTTTCGAACTCATAAAGGCCCCATGTCGGGTACCCGCAAGCGGCGAGCGCCCAGGTTCGGGCGCTGTCGAGGTATTTCCGCTCTCCGGTCAGCACATACGCAAGCGCGAGGAACGGCATGTTGTCCCCGACCGGGCGCATGTAGAGCTGCTCGGTGTTAGTCCACTCGGACTCGTCACGGTACTTCGGCGGCTCCTGCCTGGCAATTTTGTCCGCCTGTGCAATAAACTCCTTCCAGAGCGCCGCATGGGTGGTCTTTATCGCGGATTTCAGCTCGCCGATACGCTGTCCGGTGAGATAGAGCCTCGGATGCACTCCACGCATGCGTTCGAGCTCCGGCGGCACGGGCTTCAGGTAGTACTTTCCCTCGATGGAGAGGTGTTCTATCGGTTCGAGCGTGACGCCGTCGAGATACACATCGATCTCAGCCGAGGCGCTGTTCTGTTCCGGGAGCCGGTGTTCGCTTCCGAGCACAATCCTTCCCCGCTCCGTCCCGTAGGGCACGCGGAATTCTCCCGTAAGGCGCTGCCATGTCCCCATACGCGATGTGTCATACCGCGCGGTGAGAGCCTGACCGAGCCATGTACCCGGCTCCTGCGCTTCGAACACGCACTTTACGAACGGAAGCGGGGAATCCGTACCGGGATGGTCTATCCGTACCCACGCCGAAAGCCGGAAAAACTGCCGTGTTGTCATCGGGAGCGCCCCGGAGGAGGCATAGTCGGCAAGTCCTTTGCACGAACCGCACACCCGGAGGCTTGCCTTCCCCTGACCGTCCGCATTAACACCCTGCGCCCGCGATACCGTAATCATCTTCGCCGCCGGGCGCCATGAGAGCGTTCCCGATTCGAAATCCCATACGACCGGTTCGGCAGCACGGGCAGTGTGACAGATGGCCATGAACGCTGTCACCATCCCGATAATAGCGACACGTTGACGCCATAGTATCGTCATTGTGGCTTTTATATTTTTTTCGGTGCATACCACCCTGTGAACTGAAGGATTCCCTCGCGCAAGCATGCCGGAAAATATGACCATGGCTTTTCTCCTCCCTGTTTATGACCAATCATGTGAGACCGCATCTCTATGATACGCAAGATGAAGGTGGTATTCCAATAAAAACTGAGCGCAATCCGGAAAGGTACTCCTGATTTTTCAGCTTTTTCTTTCATGCCTGCGATATATATTGTAGATTCTAACAAAGGAATATAACATACTTGTCATTGATACATGATCCCCCCTGCCTTCCGGCATCCCCCCTTATTAAAGGGGGAACGGCTTTAAGGGCACTTTCATCCCCCTTTCTTTTGTAAGGGGGACACGGCGAAGCCGAGAGGGATCAATCATGTCAGCTAATTTAACCGGATAACCGGAAAACATCAAAAAATACTCAAATCAGCGTAAATCCGCGTTCTATCGAATCGTGTGAATCGATCGGGCGCTATTTTATCGTGGAGCTTTTCCATGAAGTTTTTTCCACATATCAGCCGCCGTGACTTTCTCAGAACGGGAACCGCGGCGACGGCAGCCGGAATCCTTACAGGAACCAGTGAAACCCGCGCCGCACAGACAGCCGGTTCCGAACCGGTTAGCTCCATACAGCCGGGTGTTTCGAAAAACAGGGTCATAGGCTGTTACTGCACCCTCGAGGAAATACTCGACTCTCCGAAATACATCGATGCCCTCCAGGCCAAACTCGGCGTCAACACCCTGTATTGCAGCCCCCCCATCAGGCTGCCCGACTGGCTCCTCAGGATGAATCCCATCGGTCCCGACCGCATCATGAACGCCCGAGGTCACACCGGGGACGATTCCGGAGTCCACAGAGCTGTCGAGGATACCCACAGTCGCGGCATGCAGTTCTATCTCTACTACACGGGCCACCATTACGGCGAAGAGAGCCGCCCGATCATATCCGAGACTTTCGACGGTGTCAAGTTCCTCGATCTCCCGCCGATAAAGTACTCGCTCGAATCCATGAAGACATCGTGCTTTGCAAAGCCCGCTGTCAGGGAGTACGAACCGGCGGTGTTCAGCTACGGCGCACGGACATACGGCGCGGACTCGATGTACGTATCGCACTACCGCTATGCGAGCCCGTCCTTCTGGACAAACCTGTTCGGGTGCGCATGCAGCTCCTGCCGTGAAGAAGCCGACCGGATGGGGTATGACTTCGAGGCAATGAAGAATTCGATGATGAAGCTCCGCCGCAGCCTCGAACGGCTCGACCGGAAAACGCTCGAACAGGCCGCCCGTTTCAGGATGACATTCACCGATTTTCTCGTGCTGTTGGGCGGCGACAACGGAGTCATCGACTGGCTCGTGTTCAGGTCGAAGGTGGTCGGCAGCGAGCTCAGGCGCATCCACGATGCTGTCCATACGGCGACGGCGGGCCAGTGCAGGTTCATGACCGACACCTTCAACGCCACGCAGGCGCTCTTTGTCGGGCACAACTGGGCGGATTTCTTCGACGGCGCATCGGACGCACTCCAGCCGCTCTCGTGGTGCGCGACACAGCACATCTCTGCGGTCGCCTCATGGGCGAACCAGCTCTGCGAATGGGTTCCCGGCCTCGAAGAATCCACCGCGCTCAAGCTCGTGACAACGTTCTTCGGGTATGACGGACTCGGGCTGCCGGACAAAAAGATCGCCGACCTTCGCATCGGCGAAGACATGTCGAAGCACGACACATACAGCAACGAAAAGGGGTCGTTTTACGGTTATTTCAATCCCGACCTCACCATCAGGCTCATGACCCACGAGTGGACACGTATGACGGCGATCAACCGCGGGAGATTGCCCGCCCATCCGGTCATCAAGGGTTTCGAGTGGCCCGAGCCGGTATGCCGTGAGCTCATGGCGCGCGCCCTCGACCTCGGGCTGAACGGTTATGTTTTCCAGCGGACGGACGTTCTCATCGATAAAAGCAGACTATAGGAGGGCTGTGAAAAAGTAAATTTTTCACGAGCCCAATAATGAAATGTATTGTTTCGGTGCTGTCAAGGGCTTGTAAACATGTCCCCGAATCATTAATCGGGGATCGGCACTTTGTGCCGACCCTTGACAGCGTATATCCACACGTACAGACTTTATCACAAGACTTATAGGAGAAAACAGCATGAACAGCATTTCGGATATCAGCCGCCGTGATTTCATCGCGCGGGGAACGGCAGCGGCGGCGGGAACCCTCCTCGCGGCACGGGATGGATGGCCGTCGCGAACCGGAGCTGCACCCTCGGCGCGTCCCTTTGTCACCGGCGTTCCCGGCAAAAAGCTCGTGGGGTGTTATTCTTCCGCAAGCGACATAATCAAAAACCCGAAATATATCGACGCCCTCCAGAAAAAACTCGGCGTCAACGTGCTCATCTGCGGCGAGGCGATAAAAATGCCCGACTGGCTCAAAAGCCTGAACCCGCTCGGCCCGGATCGTTACATGCACGCCGGTCAGACCGAGGACGATTCCCAGCTTATCCAGGCAATCGAGGAAACACACCGCCGGGGCATGGATTTCTGGCTCTATTTCTCCGGGCATCACTACGGCGAGGAAAGCCGCGCGATCATGGGCGAGACATTCGACGGCGTCAAGTTCATAGACCTTCCGCTCATCAAATACGCCCTTGCCCACTCGGAGTATACCGCCTGCTTCGAAAAACCCGCTGTCAAAGCATGGGAACAGGCGCTCTTCGGGTTTGCGGCTAAAACGTACGATGTCGATTCCATGTATGTCTCCCATTACCGGTATGCGACGCCCTCGTTCTGGTCAAACCTGTTCGGGTGCGGGTGCAGCTCATGCCAGCAGGCTGCCGGGGAGATGGGGTACGATTTCGGCCTGATGCGGGATTCGATGATGAAACTCCGGGCGCGCCTCGAACGTCTCGACCGTAAAACGCTCGAACAGGCGGCGAAATACAATCTCACATTCATGGATTTCATCTCGTTCCTCGGCGAGGACAACGGTGTCATGGACTGGCTCTATTTCAGGGCAAAGGTGGTCGGAAACGCGCTCAAGCGCATTCATGACGTCATCCATACCGAAACAAACCACCGGAGCGGCTTTGTCACCGATACGCACGGCGCCACCATGTCGCTCTTCGTGGGGCATAACTACGAGGACCTCATCAACGGCGCTTCGGACGCCCTCCATCCGCTTTCCTGGGCGCAGTGGCAGTTCATCAGCGTCGTTGCGGCATGGGCGAACCAGCTCTGCGAATGGGTTCCCGGCCTCGATGAATCGGTCGCGCTGAAGATTGTCACGGGCTTTTTCGGATGGCAGGATATCGGCCTGCCCGACAGGAAGATTTCCGACCTCGCCGTCGCCGAGGCCGCCCCGACGGACGGTACGTACAACGACCAGATGAAGAAGTTCTACGCAAACCTGGGCGACGACCGTCTCATCAGGCTCATGACCCATGAATGGACACGGATGGCCGCCATCGACAGCGGCAGGATACCCGCACACCCCGTCATCAAAGGTTACGAATGGCCCGAAAAGGTCTGCCGCGAGCTCATGGACCGCACCGCCGGGCTGGGGCTGACCGGCTATGTATTCCAGAGAACCGATGTGTTCATCGACCGTGAGAAACTGTAACATATATTGTGGTGTTTTGGAGGCGTATTCACACTTTTCCCATCGAGCGGCCGGTGAGAATTGACATTTTCACCGACCACCCGTAGAACTATGTGTTTTCCTGCATGTCAAGACCAGAACAAGTTGTTCTTCGGACGAGCCTTGACATACATTTTGCACGTGTAAACACGAAGTCGAAACAATACACAATGCGATAAACAAGGGGAAACGACCATGAAACGGAAAAAAACCATTCAGAGACGCGCGACGCTCAAGGGGCTCGGCTCGGCCGGTATTCTTTCGCTTCTCGGCTCAGGAAAAGCGCAGGGGCAGGAAAAACCGTCCCCGGCTCCGTCGAGATCGTCGGGTTCGCAGGATGCCCGCGAACAGATATTCAAACGGGTGACGGAGACCCCGTTCATCGACACGCACGAGCACCTCATGGAGGAAAAGGGCCGGATCAACGGGCATTCGGTATCATGGATAAAGAGCGACGACTGGAGCCTTGTGCTCGAACATTACCTCGATTCCGACCTGCTCACCGCCGGTATGCCCCAGAAGGTGTACGACCGGTTTTTCTCTCCCGATGTCGACCCGTCGGACAAGTGGAAAATCCTCGAACCCTACTGGTGGGCGGTCAAAAACACGGCGTACGGCCAGGCGGTCTGCATTGCCATGAAAGAGCTCTACGGTGTCGACGAGCTTTCGGCGAAAACGGTGGCAAAAGTCCAGGCCGGATACGAAAAAACAGTCCGCCCCGGATTCTACCGTCACATCCTCTGCGAGCTCGCTAACATCGAATCCTGCCAGGTCAACAGCCTCGAAGGGACGCCGTTCATGCGCACCGCCATGCCGACCCTGCTCATGCAGGATATCAGCATCGTGGGCATGTTCGCCGGGCCCGATTTCAGGCAGTTCGGCGAGCCCGCGGGCATCAGGGCGTCATCGCTTTCCGACTGGCACCGTGTGATCGACTGGTGGTTCGACACGTACGGAACCTACGCCGTGGCTGTGAAATCGCAGAACGCCTACAGCCGTGACATCGACTACGAAAAAGTCCCCGCCGACCGCGCGGAGCCGCTTTTCAGGAAAAAGCTCGAAAAACAACCGATGACAGCCGCCGAAACAAAGGCGCTCGAAGATCATCTCTTCTGGTACGCGGTCGAAAAGGCAACAAAAACCGGGCTTCCGGTGAAACTCCATACGGGATACTATGCCGGGCAGAACACCATGCCGCTCTCACGGCTCATCAACAACCCCGGTTCGGCCACAAACCTCTGCCTTGCCGCGCCGAAAACGAGATTTGTGTTCATGCACATCTGCTATCCCTACTACGAGGAGATGATCTCGATCGCCAAGCAGCACACGAACGCATACCTCGACATGTGCTGGGCATGGATTGTCAACCCGGTCGCATCGAAGGATTTCCTCAAGAAATACCTCGTGACCGCGCCCGCGAACAAGATACTCACCTTCGGCGGGGATTATGTTCCGGTGGAGCCGGTCCTCGGACACGCCGTCATCGCGCGGAAGGGCATAGCACTTGCTCTCGCCGAGCTTGTCGAGGAAGGATGGATGAGTCTCGACGATGCTCTCGGGCTTGTCGAACCCATTATGAACGGCAACGCACGGCGCATTTTCAACCTCGCGGAGAAGGAAAAAGCGCTCAAGACGGTGAAATGGGGATGACGGTGGAACAGGGACAGGACGGGGCCTGTCCTCTATCGTTACCGGCATTGACACATTTTCCGCATGCACCTCCCCCAGAAAACTTTGAACCGGGATTTTCATGATTAGCAGGATGACCGCGATTAAAAAAATCCGGGTAATCCATTAATCCAGGCAATCCAGGTTCCGGGTATTTGTCCTTAGATGAATCCCCCTGGCGGCATCAACACATCTGCCTCCCGCACTTCCCCCAAAAAACTTTGAACCATGATTTTCATGATTTGCCGGATGACCACGATTAAAAATCCGGGTAATCCCTTAATCCCGGCAATCCGGGTTCCAGGTTTTTGTCCTTAGATGAATCCCTATGCGGCATCAACATATCTGCCTCCCGCACCTCCCCCAAAAAACTTTGAACCATGATTTTCATGATTTACAGGATGACCACGATTTAAAAAAATCCGGGTAATCCATTAATCCAGGTAATCCAGGTTCCGGGTATTTGTCTTTAGATGATTCCCTATGCGGCATCAACTCATCTTCCACCCGCACCTCCCCCAAAAAAACTTTGAACCATGATTTTCATGATTAGCAGGATGACCACGATTTAAAATCCGGGTAATCCCTTTCATCCCGGTAATCCGGGTTCCGGGTATTTGTCTTTAGATGAATCCCTATGCGGCATCAACACATCTGCCTCCCGCACCTCCCCCAAAAAATCTGAACCGGGATTTTCACGATTAGCAGGATGACCACGATTAAAAAAATCCGGGTAATCCCT
>JAJFUH010000132.1 GCA_021372535.1 bacterium | reverse complement strand
AACCCCCTCTCTCCCCACCCGACGCTCTTCCGATCTTGCAATACAATATCTCCGACAATATCACGATAACTGTCAAGATTCGTCATGGTCATCTCCTGTCAAGCGGTTAACTCGGATTATTAAAAAATTTCATAGAACACTGATTAAGCGGATTTACGCGGATTTTTATTTTTTCAAATATCATCTTTAAATATACATTAGAAATAACTAATAATTACACAAACAATATGTTGTATCTCTATGCGACTTCCCGCTGCGTCGCAGCGCGGCGCGGCGAGGCGAGGGTGCGAATTATTTTATGAATTAATCGGGGATGAAATTTCGAGTATCATGTTTATGGTTTTTCTCTCTGTGCCGTGCGCCTTATGCCTTGTTAAACACTTATATTGACCCTCGACTGCAAATATTTTTTATATGTCCTTTTTCACAAGGCTTTTAAGAAGCTCCCGCACTTCTTTGGAAGAATCGAGTATATACCGGGCATTGGTAAAGCCAAAACCGACTTTTATGGAATATGCCTTTCTGTCAAGAACGTTAAAAATGCTTTCGTCTGTCAAGTCATCACCGGCAGCCAGTATGAAGTCATAATTCCCCCGTGAGATCCACCGGAGGGCTGCCCTGCCCTTGTTGATTTCGCGATTTTTGATCTCGATGACCTTGCTTCCCTCCAGCACTTCCAGCCCGAGATTGATAGTAAGATTGATCAGGGCGTCTTTCAACTCCAGGGCTATCATCGATGCCAGCGCCGGATCAGCATTACGGTAATGCCAGACAAGCGAAAACTCCTTTTCCTCGATATGCGAACCGGGAGTCCTGTCTATATACAGTTCCAGCAACGGCCGTATTTCACTCTTCCAATTGTTCCGGAGGTACTCGATCATCTCCCATTCGCCATCATGCTCCTTTATCCAGACACCATGTTCCGCCACCATCCCGAGAGCTATTCCCCCGAACCATGTATCGAGTGTTTCTTTATCACGGCCGCTGATGATGAGCACATCGTTCCCCGTGTGCCGTGACAGCCCGGCTAATATCTCCATAAGTTCCTTATCGGGCTTCGCCTGCTGAGGTCTGGATTCGAACGGCCGGAGGGTCCCGTCATAATCGAGGAGTAAGAGTCTGCGTGTACCGGTATGGTAATCATGAAGCAGAACATTTTGAATATCCGTTGAAAGTTTACGGCTGAAGACTGTGCGCTGCTGCTCTTTGAAAACGGTGAGTTCCCGGATAAAACACTCAGCCCATCGTTGTACGGAATATTGCCGGAGACGTTTCTGCATTTCCCTGTTTCGTGCAATCTGTTCCCTCTTCGACATGGTCAGGGCACGATGTAAGGCATCGGCGATCCTATCTGCGTTGTTGGGATTCACAACGATTGCCTCACGGAGTTCTTTTGCCGCGCCAGCCATTTCACTGAGGATGAGCACACCCCCGGTGCCGTGTCTGGATGCAATGAATTCCTTGGCAATCAGGTTCATGCCATCCCTGAGGGGAGTCACAAGCGCAACATCGGCTGCGTGGTAGAGGGCTGCAAGCTCCGGAAAGTCCAGAAAATTGTACAGGTACCAGAGCGGCATCCACTCGAATGTCCCATATTTGCCATTGATCCGTCCAATAAGCTCATCAAGTTGCCTTTTGAGCTTTTCGTAATGCTCGATTCCCTCACGGGAGGGAACGGCAACAAGAATCAATGTCACTTTCCCCCTGTATTCACTGTATTTATCAAGAAACAGATCAAACGATTCAAGCCGGTGCAGGATACCCTTGGTGTAATCGAGACGGTCAACGGATATGATTATCTTTCTGCCTTTCACCCGCTCACGTATATTCTCGATTTTTTCTTTTACCGCGGGTATGCGTGCAGCCTGTGCGAACCTTTCATAATCAATGCCCATCGGGAAGGTATCGGTTTTTACTATACGTTTTCCTATGGTGATCTGTCCGAAGGAGATTTCGCAGCTCAGCCTGCTGCGGATACTGTTCAGAAAATGTCGCACATAATCATAGGTATGAAATCCCACAAGGTCGGCGCCAAGCATCCCCTCGAGAATTTCACGGCGCCAGGGGAGAAGACGAAACACTTCAAAAGAGGGAAAGGGTATATGGAGAAAAAAACCGATTGCAGCGCCGGGAAGCCGCTCACGGATCATTTTGGGCAGCAGCAGCAGATGGTAATCGTGAATCCAGATTACATCATCAGGTCTTGCCACAGCCATAACCGTTTCGCAGAATAATTCATTAACCCGTACGTATGTATTCCAGAGATTGACATCATACCGGGTATATTGTATAAAATAATGGAAAAGCGGCCAGATAGTCTTATTGCAGAATCCCTCATAATAGTCTTTCACTTCAGCGTGTGTAAGAAAGACAGGACAACAGTTTTCTTGTGCAAGATGGCTGATGATCTTAGTTCTGTCATTCTCAGCACTATTATCGAGCACTATTCCTGGCCAGCCAATCCAGAGGTGTTCCTCAAATTTCCCCATTATCGATTTCAGCCCGGTGGCCAGGCCGCCAACACTGGGCTTGAACTTTATAGTCCGACCGCGCCGGATCGTGCTTATCGGTAATCTGTTGGAAACAATCAATATTCTGCTCATGAAACACCCTCACCTATTCCCGGACAATCTTATTATACTGAATAACCAATATATACCGTACAGCCATTCTGCATATTATATATAGTAACTCATTTCGAACGGAATGTCAAATCCGCGAGGGAAAAAGAGTATCGATTGGAGAAGGGGAAGAACCGATATTTCCACGAGTGAGTGAAATGCGTGTGACTATTATTCGAAACCGGAAGTATTAACAAGGATAATCATGAAATACTGTTTTCACTTTAACCTTTTTCCGGTTATCCGGTTTGGTAAGCATGGAACAAAAAACCACGGACACGAAAAAAATATGCTCTCATCCTTTGAATTCTCTCTCCTGATGGGAGAGTGATGAATACATACAAAAATAAGGTTATCATGCATGTTACACAGCATCCCCTCGCCCACGGGCGAAGCGATGCGGAAGAGGTGGTCAGGGGGGTGAGGGTACTCTTCTTCAGCTTGCTGACTTAACTGGATAACCGGATAACCTTTATCACGGTATCCAATGGTTTCATACGGGCAACCGCTACCCTGTTCATTCAAACGGTACGCGCGAAATACGCCACTTTTTCAAATGACATGGTCAGGTCGATATCCTCGACATAGATATTCCGGGGAACATGGAGCGGAACAGGAGCGAAGTTCAGTATCCCCTTTATTCCGGACTGGACAAGCATATCGGCGATATCCTGCGCCACACCCGCCGGCACACAGAGCGTCGCGATTCTGATATCGAGCTCCTGAACGATTTTCTGAATCTGATCGATGGGATAGCAGCGGCATCCCTGAATCACACGGCCATATTTCTCGGGATCGTTGTCGAATGCCGCAACAATGGACAGCTTTGGACGACGACCCGAAAAGTATGCAAGGATTGCCCGGCCCAGGTTGCCGACACCTATGAGCGCGACTTTTTGTCCTTCCGCCGTATCGAGGAAATTGCCGATTCCTTCGATGAGGAGCTGCACATCATACCCGCGGTTCGGATTGCCGGAGTATCCGATATTCATGATGTCACGGCGAACTTGAGCAGCGGTGACACCAGCCCGGGCAGCCAGTTCATGAGAATAGATATTTTTCACAGCATCCCGCACAAGTTCATTGAGGAGGCGTCTATAGAGGCTCAGTCTGCCGATTGTTTTTCCGGAAATCATTGTTCATTCTCCCCACAATTAAACAAATAAAGCAGAAGATATTGTGAAATTATTAACGAATATACCACCCGGCGTTTCTGTTGTCAATCACTATCTTGAACAGATTCATATGTCTTATCCAGTTTCACCACCGATAATCCTGTGTTATTAATTTCATTCTGTAACGCCGGATAGATGTGTTAACCCGGATTATTTATGTAAATATGTTTAACCACAAAGACACAAAGGCACAAAGAGACATAATGGATTATTAATACTATCTTTACTTACAATTAAACGTTGCCATTAAAATGATATATAAAATTCAAATCCGGGAAAATCCGCCCGATCCGCGAAAATCTCTGTTCTATTTAATTTCTAAATAGATCGGATTAAAAGCTTTTCAGGTTTTATTTGCATATCGCGGTAAAAACGCGATATTTAGCGAAGAATATAATGCGGATAATTTATTTTTTCAGGCCACAAACTCCGCTGCAATCTAAATTCCGGGCAAAAAATTACATGAAGGCACTGATACTCAATTCGGCGCACAATAAATATCCGATGGGCAGCGATCCATGGGTGCAGGCTACCGTTAATGCAGTCGAAACTCTTGCCCGTTCAGGCTCGACGATACTCTGCAGCTCCGGGCCGTCACAGTGGGACCTCGTGACCTGTCTTGCCGGAAAAAACAGCGCTGAAATCGAGCTCATTGTCAAAATCCCGAAGGACAGAAGCGGTGGAACACTGTATGAAGCCCTTCTTGAAGACTATAATCTCGACAGGAACAGAACTCATCCTCTTTTTTTACCACGGACACCGGGTTTATGTCAACGGACAAAGGAACTCTGGCGTGCCCGTGACCTTCTCGCTATCCAGAACGCCCAGATCATATATCCAGTGTCGATACGCCCGGAAGGACGATTGTCGCAGATGATAAACCGCGATGACATAAAATCAAAAATCAATAGTGATTTCAGGAGTCCCTGGACACAGGGGGGATTTATTCCCTCATACAGGCTTGAGGGGCGCACGGTTAATCCGCTGCCTGACGATACATGGTTTATCCACTGGACACGGGCATCGCAGGGGCCTTGGAATGGCGAAAAACCGTGGCAGTATTACCATGATCTGATCGGGAATCCCGGAATCTATGTGAGAAGTGCGGAGGCGACCCTCGTCAGGATACTGACCGAAAAGCGTATACGTGGCTCCGCCTGGAAACTGCCGGCTGGTGAGCGCGCCGTGGCATTCACATCGCTCTCTCTCGAAAAAACCCTTCCGCTCATGCGCTGGAGAAAACGGTTTGTGCGGTATACCTTCGAGCCGTATGGGATCGGTGTACGGCAGTCGACGCTTATCGACCTCGGGGCACGGGAAGTCGTGTATGTCCGAGGGGATACCACGGCAGGGGACAGCGATTCTCTCTTCTTTCATGCTCCCGGCATATTGACCGACTGGTCCGGTGAGAAGGAGTGGCGTTACCGTGGCGACCTGTCGCTCCATGGCATCGACAGCCATGATCTGATCGCCGTTGTCCCGGATGCCGGAGCGGAGAAATCCCTCATGGAAAAAAACCGTGAGAATATCCCCGTTCACAGAATTTTCAAGGATTGATCTTTACCGATTCGATTCCGAACCGGCTTATCCGGAAAACGTCATATAACTGTTATTATGCTATCCACCCGGATGATCAAGGAATAATATACCGGTAATTAGGTGTTGAAATTGCCAAAGAAACACAATATTTTACGTATGAGGCACATGGACATAACACATGATACTTGTATGGCAATGATCCGCTTCTGATAAATTACATATATGCTTTAAAAGCGTTGTGATAAATACCATCTATGTGGGTATAAGCTGTCAAGGATCGGTACGAAGTACCGATTTACATGCCCTTGACAGCGACCAAACAATACATTTCGTCATGGGGCTCGTGAAAATTATACTTTTTCACAGCCCTCTTAAAATATAAGGTTCAGCGATGAAACTGTCACTCCAGAAAAAAATCATTCTGAGTTTTCTGACTGTCATTATAATTACGAGCTCATTTTCAACCTTCGTCGGTGTGCGATTAATCGGAAAAAGCATACCGATAGTTCAGGACAAGGTTAGGCTCGATTTAAATTCAGCCCGTGAGATTTACAACGAAGCCGTCAAGGAAGTTAAAAATATTATCCGGCTCTCTTCCATAAGATTTTTCATCAAGGATGCGCTGTTATTAAATAACATTGACAGTTTATCTGTTGAACTCGAAGAGATCAGAAAAAACGAGTCGCTTGATTTCCTGACCCTTACCAATCCCGAGGGAATAGTACTATTAAGAGCCGGAAATCCCGAAATAAAGGGCGACAGTCAGGCTTACAAGGAAATCATCAATAAAGCCCGGGACGGAAAAACAGTCGTGGCATCCACAGAAATAATGTCCGGGGAAGAATTGTCCCGGGAGCGGAAAGAGCTTGCTATACAGGCATATACACGGATTGTTTCGAGCCCGCATACCAATACGCCGGGTAAAACCGAGGAAACCTCGGGCATGGTCATTATCGGAGCCGCCCCGATATTCAATGACGAGGAGAATATTATCGGAATCCTCTATGGTGGAAGACTTCTGAACCATAACTTCAGCATTGTCGATAAGATCAGGGATACAATTTATGAACGCGAAAAATACAAGGACAGGGATGTCGGAGTAGTAACCGTTTTCATGAACGACATCAGAGTCTCGACGAACGTTATATCAACAAACGGGGAGCGTGCTGTCGGAACACTCGTTTCGGCGGAAGTGGAAAAGAATGTTCTCTGGGAAGGGAAAAACTGGGTCGAAAGGGCATTTGCCGTAAACGAATGGTATATAACTGCCTACGAGCCGGTCAAGAACATATCGGGAAACATTGTCGGTATTTTAGGCATCGGTATCCTTGAAAACAAATACAAGGATATCGAGAAACATGCCCTGTTGATTTTCCTCGGAATCTCTTTTGGGGGTATCCTTCTCTCTATAGCTTTGTGCGGATTTCTGACAAATTCAATCATGCGTCCGATTAAATCGCTTGTTGATGCCACACGTAATATTGCGGATGGAAACATGGATCAGCAGGTGCTCCTTAAAGATGCACCATATGAAATAGAAGCCCTGGAAAAAGCCTATAATTATATGGTATCATCGATAAAGGAACGGGATGAACAGCTCAGGCAGAGAGCCCAGGAAGAAATCATGAAATCGGAGCGACTGGCAATGGTCGGTCAGCTTGCAGCGGGCGTGGCGCATGAAATCAACAATCCCCTGGGCGGTATCCTTCTTTTCAGCGGTCTTCTCTTAAAAAAAGCTCCGTCCGAAGGACTGATACGGGAAAATCTGGAACGGATCGAGAAG
>JAJFUH010000131.1 GCA_021372535.1 bacterium | reverse complement strand
TGAGGCAAGAGAGGGGATTGAGGGGTGAGTTCGGGTTGAGAAAAGGGGCAATAACCAAATCAAAAACAATACACATGCCGGTAAAAGCCCTATTTACAAGATTTTTCAAATATTTATAGCAATTTTAACCGGACACTACTGGAAAATATTCATAAATATTTAACCGCGGAGACACGGAGAGCACGGAGAAAAGCTCAATATTTAACTGAACATGCATTTTCATGACTCGTTGTGACCAAACAAGGTCATGCGGATTATTCGTAAAAATATCACTACCAAAACACTACTCTGGGTAATTCATGCATTACCCTGCAATGGTACATCGGTCCGTCACGAAAAACAAATCCGCGTAAATCCGTCCGATCCGCGTAAATCCGCATTCCATTATGAAGTTGCGAGCAGATCGGCTTAATACCGCTCGCGATTGATATTCACAACGTAAACTCATCCGGTTTCGCATGTTCGAAACCGGCTCTGCATCTTTCCATCTCCCTGTCTATTGCAGACCAGATTTTCTGTAACTGATCGTCGTTCCATTCGTACATCCTCCTGTTGGAACACTGCCGTAAACTTCTTATACTGTCGAGCACCCGCTGAACACGTTTTTCCGCGACACGCCTGAAGCGCTGTGCTTTGGTTTCGCCTTTCATCGTTCACCTCCGGATACAGGAAAATATCATAAAATGGAACATTATACAGCAAATAATGTATCATTTAATAGAATATCTGTCAAGCAATATTTATTATATAATGCACGATTACATAAAATACGCGCACGAATTCCCCGTCTCCATTGAAACGAAGGCCCGTGACGGAAAAGACTCATCGGGAATTCAGGCAGACATGTTTCTGCAGGCAGGAAACCGCCGATTCATTCTTGAGGATTGTCGGAAGGGCTCATGTTTCCGTATTACTTGATCACAAGGCTGCCGCCGACCTCTCGGAACATGTCCTTGTACGTTTCATACTGAGCTTTCGGTGCAAAACAGAGGATGATATAGGCTGTGACGCTGTCGGTCAGCAGATATACCGTTACATGCCCGCTCGAACCGTCCTTGAGGTGCTGGAGATAGTGAATCCATTCTCCCTCGATTTTCTCCTTGTTCTTGAGGGCATTGAATGTCCCGCGTTCGATTATATCGGATGCCGCGATCCCCTTGAGAACATTTGCGAGAAAATCATCGTCGTGCTCCTTCTCACGTTTGCCGAACATGACCGTAATGCTGGTCTGCAGTTTTGTTTCAACCCTTTTTCCCGGTTCGGCGCAGGTGAAAACGGTGAATTTCGGCATGTCTTTACGCTGGGACACCCATCCTACGGGGAGTTTTATGGAAAAACCGTCCCCCTCGAACGGAACACGCTGGGTCTCGACAATGGTCGAGGTCTGTAACGGCTGCGATTTTTTTTCTGCCGTCGGAGCTCCGTAAACCAGAGTATATCCACCGGCGAACACGGCAGTCAGGAGAAGGAAACAACAGGAAATCTTACCGAACATGATACGCCCCTTTTTATTATCCGTATGTCATTACTCACATGGTTGCATTATACAATATACTACATTCTATTGACCCCGCACCCACTAAAATGTTCCCGCCGGCTCCCGCTTCGATGCATCAGAGCGTCAGCGCGACGAGCGCGACACAGCACCTCACCGCGGACAGTCGCTTTTCAATACCCGACCTTGAATTCCGCCGCCGGGATATCACGGTTCATCGCCCAGTGGGCGGAATTCCACATGAGGTACTTGACCTCCGCAGTATGAAACGGCTGGGGAATGTGCCCGAAAAGGAGCGCCACGACCGCTCCCTCGCCCTCGTCACGGCACCAGGCGGCATTGTCGGTGCGCTTGTCCTGCTGCCCGGTGGACTTGTAGAGAAGCGTCACCCGGCTCTCGTCGAGCTCGGCGCCGAAATTCTCATCGAGGCTGATGTCGAAATTCCCGATACCCTTCGTAATGGGATGGTCGGGATTGATGCTGTGAATCTTTACCGGCTGTACAGGGCCGTGCATGAGGGGCTTTTTCACTCCAAGGATATCCATGTATTTTGTCCGCTCCGGGTTCCAGATCGAGCAGTGCATGGAGAGAAGGCCCATACCGCGGCGGACGTTCTCCACGATTGCATCTTCCTGCTCAGGGGTCATCCAGGGCGCAGGCGCGGGACGGTCATCGATGACTCCTTGCGGTATCCAGCCGAGGGAATCGGGCCCGTCATAGCGCGCAACGACGAACAGGTCGGCCTGGCTGAGGGCTTCCGGAGTCACAAACTGGCTCGACTGGGCGAACATGAGATGCCAGCCGGCGGGATTCAGAACATTGCGCCAGTGGGATTCCTGCGCAACGCCGTTATGCCAGTAATCGCCGACGAGGAACAGGACACGGGTCTCTCCCGGTTTTTTCGGAGCGGCGAAAGCATGGTATGATAAAGTCGATGCGCCAAGCGCGGCTATGCCCGTTTTGAGCATGGTCCTTCGTGTCGGATGAGAAGCGGTACGCATGAATAACTCCTCCTTATATGAAAGGTTAGCTGATATGCTGAAACAGACGGTATTTCAATGCCGGGCGGAAACTACCTCATTTTCTTCATAAACCTGAATGTCACGAAAAAAAAGATCACAAACACAATACCCGCGACCGTGATCGCCTTATAGTCGATATGGGTCCGCGGAGTGAATACAACTTTCATGGTGCGCGGCTTTTTTGTCAGGTCGGCGAGCGAATACACCCAGGTGACCGTGTTGGTGTCCTTGTCGATGAAATTCGCCGTACGGTCGACTCCGAGAATTTTACCGGGGAAGTGGACGGTGTAGGACCAGGTATATCCCTTGAGCACCTGATCAACGAGCTGGCTTTTCGCGTCATCGCTCATGACTATCGTGCGTGTGTAGGCGACACGGCCGCTGTCACCGTGCGCAATGTAAAAATCCCCGAGGAAATTGGTTTCTTTCTTCGCGTTCGATATCCTACCGAGCGCATCGAGCGATTCGAACATGAGCGTACAGGCCGAGACCCGTTTCTCCCCTTCGGTGCGGGCTCCTGCCTCGATGAGCTTCACTCCCTCGATGTTGCTGAAGCGGTTACGGATACCTGTCTCGGAGAAAACATTGTCCGTACGCCCCTCCTGCTCGGAAAGGGCGGCGAGCTTTTCATCGATCACGATGTCCATCCGGATTTTTCCGGACATGTCTTCGTTGAACCATATCTCCTCGGTATACTCCACACACCCGGAACAGAGGACGGCGACGGCGGCTGTAAGCAGCATTTTTTTCATGACACTTTTCCTCGGTCTCCCTTCCCGGATACTCACAGAGCACCGGACAGGTTTAATCCAACATATCCATTATCGACCAACTGCAAACCACAAACCATAAACTATCGACCATAAACTATAAACCATATACCATATACCATTATCTCACATAACTGCCCGCATTGATATCGATCGTGCACCCGGTGGCATGATCCATAAAACCGCTCGCGAGGAACACCACGGTCGGGGCAACATCTTCGGGCTCGGTGAGACGGTCGAGGGCGATATCGTCCATCACGATGCTCTCGCCGTACTGGCTGATGAACTGACGCGCCATACCGGTTCTCACGAAGCCGGGGGCAACCACGAACGACTTGATATTGTTCTTTCCGTAGGCGCGGGCGATGGAACGGCTCATGGCGACCATGCCGCCATTCGATGCGGCATATGCACGGTCATCCGGCGTATCCCCGCGGAACGCGGCACGCGATGCGATGTTGACGATGCGCCCGCCGCCGAAATCGATGAAATGGTTGACAGCCGCGCGGCAGAGTATCCCGGCAGCGGTGAGATTCACCATGACAGTCGTGTTCCAGGCCTCCATCCACTGTGCAGCCGGAGAATCGAGCGGCGAGCTGATGATGATTCCCGCGTTGTTGACGAGGACATCGATGGTTTCGAATTTTTCGAGGACATCGAGGAACAGACGGCTGCATTCCTCGGGTACCGAGAGGTCGGCGCGGAACGCATGGGCGCCGTGACCGATCTCCTTAACGAGCGAATGGGCGCTTTCGGCGTTCTTGTTGTAATGTACGGCAACCGTGGCACCCGCGGCGCCCAGCTCCCGTGAGATGGCTTCCCCGATACCGCTGCTTGCGCCGGTGACAAGGATTTTCATTCCGGAAAGGTCAATGTTCATGGTACATCTCTTCCTTGTGGGTTATACATTCATGTGATTCACTGCGGTTGTTGTGTCCTTTTCAGACCGGCCTGTTCATACGAGGCACCGTGTTCAGGTCATTTCAAGGGGTAAAGAAAGTAAATCATTTTCACCTGCCTTATAAAATTACCACAAATAACGAATTGCTCAAAGCAAAAAAAGTCTCCGGGTTCCACCGTCGGGGTAAAAAGGCCACGAAAGCATCCGCGCGCGGAATCGCCCGTTCTTTGGTCACCCGGCCGGTTTCCGCTTAAAAATTTTTATAAAATCCCGCCGTAAAAAAGTGAAAATTCTTTTTATTCTTTCCCAGCCCTCCGCAGGGTTTGAATGATATTATGCACAGAATTAAGTATTCCTCTCTCAGGCAAATAAAAAAACACTTTAAGTAATACATTACTTGATATAATATATACATATATATGCCACACAACATGATAACAGACACTATCAATGAGATATTTTCAAATAAACTGCCCCTGTGAGCATTTATTTGTTGAAATTCATTCCTTTCTCTATTGTTGTGCACATATGATTATTTTCATGCATCTTGTTTATAATATGCAAGTTACCATTCTTCAACATTGATTTTTTTCTTGCGCGGTACTGTATTATTGTATATATTGTAAAAAGATACATTCTCTGAGAGATTATTCTGTTCAATTACATTAACGAGGTGAACGGCGTATGGTCCACTATAAAAAATGCTCCTACAAGGGGTGTTCATGGAGCGCCTGGCAGCCCTCAGGCACCTCCGGCACCGACCAGAAACCCTTCTGTATCTTCCATTCGCCTCTGATTGATATGAAGGAGAAGGTGTTCAAGGAGGCGTGGGAAGCGTTTCTGAACAACTCATCGGCTGGTTCGAAAACCATCGAATCCCTCGAATGCGCCGGATTCATCTTTCCCGGCCAGGTCAACCTGAGCAGTCTCGATGTTTCGGGGAAAGCCGACTTTTCAAACGCTCTCTTTGTCCGTGATGCTTCTTTTGAAAACATACGGTTTGCACAGGCCGATTTCACGGGCGTCAGGTTCGCCGGGGATGCGCTGTTCAACAAGGCGTTTTTTATCTGGTTCGCGAAATTCGATCATGCCGGATTTTCAGGCAAAGCATCGTTCGTCAAGTCACAGTTCCTCCTGCCCCCCATGTTCAGCCATGCCCATTTCACCGGCCAGGCGAATTTCAGGAAAACACACTTTACATCGGCACGGTTCGATCACGCATGTTTCCTTGACGATGTCGATTTCAGCAGGGCTGTCTTCATTGACGAAGCCGACTTCCGTTGCGTTCATTTCAACGGGAAAGCCCTGTTCACCAAAACCCGGTTCCACACTGAAGCCGTCTTTGACGATGCCCGTTTCTCGGGATTCGGATATTTCAGCGATATGAACTTTTCGGGGAGAAGCATCTCCTTCGGACACCGCGCGCCCGGAATTGCGGCCAACCGCTCGAAAACCGCACGATTCCTGTTCAGCCCCTACTATTCACTGGCCCGGACATGGAACACGATCCAGCGGTGGCGCCTGCGCTACAAAAGCTACCCTGTCTGAAACTGTCCGCACGTTTTAAGCATTCCTCCATTACAATGACGGTCTATAGTCCGAAAATACCCTGCGTAACCATTGTCTCCTCTCTCCTGCCCTCAACTCTATACCTTTTTATCCTTCTTTACTTCATGAGGGCGGTGAAAAATCCCCTCCCCTTCTTCTGCCCACGATGAGCGCTCGACCAAAAAAAACCGCCGGCTCATTCAGGGCCGGCGGAGTACAACCATCTGTCACACAAAAAAAAGCGTTATTTGCTGACAACCGCAATCGCGTTCGATTCTACCAGCTGATCGGGACCATACAGACTCACTACCTCGACAAAGGTCATCGCATGGAGTCCCTTGGGGAAATACTCGCTCACGAGTTTCGCGGCGATCGGATTGTAGTCGCCGGCTTTTTTCCCGGTCCGTGTCTTGGGGACGACAAAATTCTGGAGAAATACGACATCGTCCATGGTGGCGCCGTAATTGGCGAGCACTGCCTTGATGTTTTCGAGGGTTGCGCGGTACTGCTGCTCGAAATCGCCCATCATGAACTCGGGCATCCCCTTCTCGTCAACTTTCTGACCATGGGCAAGCTGACCGGCGACAAAAATCATATTCCCGGTTTTTACACCCTGGGCATAGGAAAATTCTTTTTCCCAGGATACGCCGAACCCGAATTTCTGGGGGGCAAACGCCTTGGCATAGTCCGTGATTGCCTTGGTGGCCGCATTGGTGGCCTCTTCACGGGCGATCTGACGGGCGGTGACCTCATCGATGCCGCCGCATCCGCAAATCACAACCATAAGTCCCAGCGTTGCAAGAATCGTTAATGCAATGACAATCCGCTTCATGACAAACCCTCCCCTTTTCTGGTTTCCATTTGTGAACAGTAAAAAAACTTACATAAACGCCCGGTCTTGATCAATACAGGGATAATTCCTACCCCGATTCCAATCGGAAGGCATTCACCTCCTCGTATCCATAAATACGAAAAGCCCAATCACGGTATTCCCGGGTGTGTCTGCATCTCACCGTTTCGCCGGAAGATCGGGCATTGGGAAAATCACATTGTCATACTCGCTTATCGAAAAATCTCAGCAATCCTCAATAAACCGGAAAAACGCACTCCTATCCTTCCCCGAATCCGACCGTCTCCTCGACGAGGTTTCGGAGCTCCTCATCGAGAAACTCGATTTCGGAAACCTTCCTGCGTAATTCCTTTGAAAGCTTCTTGTACCCCCACACCATCCGTTTTTTGGTGAGCTCGGTTCCCTTACGGTCATAATAGAGCGGAAGGCATACCTGGAAAAATGAAAGCACATCGGCGTTCACGAGAAAATCGAGACGTTCGCCTCCACCGGTCTCGTGACGGCTCACCAGGAAAGCGACCTCTTCGGTCAATTCCTGATCGACCCCGCATTCCTCCATGATTTCGGTGAGAATCTCCGCGCTGTTCAGGGCGTGCGCCTCCATGTACTCATCGAAGGTCGAGAAATTCGCGGCTTTCACCTTTCTGCCCTCCACCGACCGTTCGATATCGTGGCCGAGCGCGGCTATCTGGAGAGCCATGTCCGCATCGGGAGCGAGTTTGAGAAGCCATTCGAGCGTATTGATCGAATGAAACGGCTCCTCAGGATAAGGAGACTGAACGACAAGCTCATTGATCCTCTTCTTCACCTTTTCGATGTGGTCATTTTTCATGTTCGGTCAACCCCTGTATAATGGGATTACAGTATAATACCTCTATCCTGCCCCCAATCAATCCCTGCCGGTTCGTATCCTGACTCCGGCCCTGATGACGGAGAAAATTTATCAGCAAGCCTGAGGAATCCGCCGGTTATCTACAAAAACCGCTGTCAGTCCTCACGTTTTCCGGCGATGAAATCCTCGGTCATGCGGTATGCTTCTTCATCGGTATACTGCTTTGGCGGGTGTTTCATGAAAAATGACGAGGGCGAATAGAGCACACCGCCTTTGCCCCTGTTGAGCGCAAGCTTGAGGCATCTGATCGCATCGATGCCCACCCCGGCGGAATTCGGGGAATCCTCCACCGAAAGCCTCAGCTCGAGGTTCATGGGAACATCGCCGAAAAGCCTGCCTTCCATTCTGAGGAAACACACCTTGTTATCCTTCTGCCAGGGAACAAAATCGCTCGGGCCGATATGTATGTTCTCCGGATCGAGACGTTTTCCGAGCACAGACTGCACCGCCTCGGTTTTCGACACCCGTTTCGATTTCAGCCGTTCGGAATTGAGCATATTCAGAAAGTCGGTATTACCGCCCGTATTGAGCTGGTAGGTTCTGTCGAGCTTCACACCGCGTTTGTTGAACAGGTCCGCAAGGACACGGTGCGTGATGGTGGCGCCAAGCTGCGCCTTTATGTCATCTCCAATAATGGGTATATTTTTCGCCTTGAATTTTGCAGCCCACTCGGTATTGCTTGCAATAAAAACCGGCATGTTGTTCTGAAATCCGATTTCCGCCTCGAGGGCGCATTCGGCATAAAACTTCACCGCTTCTTCCGATCCTACCGGAAGATAATTGAGCAGCATCTCAGCTTTCGACTCTTTCAGTATCCTGACTACATCCTTTTTGGAAGGCTCTTTCTTGTCGCTCACTACAAACGTATATTTATCGTCATAATTCCGCATGTGGGGGGAAACACCGTCCAACACCCTGCCCATCTGCACCGCGACACCGGTTTTCGGGATATTCCCGCAGAATACCTTTGTGTTGTTGGGAAGCGAAAAAATCGCTTCGTTCACATCCTTTCCCACTTTTCTTTTATCGATGTCTAAGGCGGCGACAACCTCTATGTCACAGGGCTTATAGCCACCGAGGTTCCAGTGCATTAATCCGGTGACATCCTCTTCCTTTTTGTCTTTATAATAGGATATCCCCTGGATTAATGAACTAGCGCAATTACCGATTCCGGTAATTGCAATCCTGATCTTCTCCATGACCCCCTCCAATATTATACTTTAAATCATTGATCATATTTTTTGTATTTCTATAAGAATAATAAATTTATGAAAGAAAATCAACAACAGCCAAAATAGAAAAATAATCTATTATTCGTCAACAGGCTTTTTTGCGGAACTACAAATCAAAAGAAAACCTGCGCATAATAGATTAAGTATTGGATATTTCTGAATTAAACCCTGTTATACGGCACTTTGAGCAATCAATATATATAACAACACCTTGAATGGCAACAGATTTTGCACGAAATAAAGTCATTTTATGAGAATTTTGTTACCAGCATTTCCCGCCCGAACCGGAGGTTAATATATTCTGTCCTGTATTTTAACATGGTTGAGTACTTTTCATGTGTTTCCGGTTAAAACCAATTATTCATCTTATCTGTGTGAAAACATGCACTATATGACAACCGGTATTACAAGCTGTCGCAATGTCCGAAATCAGTCATGAGGTCTTTTCTTCCTCCTCTCCGGATTCATTCGCGACCTCATCAGCAGCCTCGGCAACGGGGAAAATCACCGGCTGATCGGAAACAAACCGGTCGAACCCGGCAACGAGCAGGTTGGCGACAAAGAGCACGATGAATCCGGCAAGCCCGGTAAATCCGAGGGTCAGGTCATTCCCGCCCTCGACCATGATCATGGGAACAGCCACAAGGCTTTTCAATGTCCCGTGAAATATCGAGGCGGCGGCGACGGAACCTGACTTGAGCCTGATATAATTGAGCAGCGGCGCGAGGAGAAGGCAGAACACGATCATCATACCCGCACCGTAACCGCGGTGATCGTCGTAATACTGGCCCATGAGCACGGTCGGCACATACCATACGCCCCAGAGAAATCCGGTGAGGAGCGATGATTTCCAGAAACCCAGCGCCGAAAACTGTTTCTGAACAAATCCCCGCCATCCGATTTCCTCGCCGAGGGTAAACAGTGCGCTGATAGTTACTCCCCCGACGATACCGGTGACAAATGAAAACCAGAATACGGAGAACGGCAGACGGTCATAAAACATCCGCACCTGCTCGATTTTCTCGGGAGACAGGGTTTTTTCCAGCATACGGTAAAAGCCGGCCATATCGGGAGAGTACTCGTGCCAGGGCAGCATGAGTCCAACCTCGTTGGTGGCGAGCGCCGCAACAGCAGGAATCGCCGCCGCCACGAAAAACCAGCGGTTGGGCCGGAACCGTATGGAAAGCCTGCTCATGACCGGCTCCCTGTCCTTGTACAGGTATTTCTGGAGTCCGATGGCGACCAGCCCTGGAATCCATGAAAAAAGCAAAGCAACCGGAGCGGTTTTCCCGCTGACCCATTCACCGCCGGATATTGCATATACACCGATAAGGAGCCAGCAGAACAGGTAGGTCAGCCCGACAAAGGTCAGAATTTTCTTAACATCTGGTGCCATCGCGGTCTTCTCCTTCATCTTTTGTGTTTGTACCCGAATTTGACCGTTACCGCATGTATCACCGTAACCCACTTCCCTTCTCTTCCTTATACCACAGCGACTCTTTAAAAGAGGGGACACGCAGCACGTCGGTGGCAGCGAGCGGGTCATCTTCAATACTTCACCGCCATGCTCCGGGGCAGTTCATGGGACAATCCGTGGAAAATCCTCGCGGGAATCCGTACGGCACAAGGTCAGGAATCGAGTATCTCGCGGATTTTTGTGGCGAGCTTATCCACGGAGAAAGGTTTCTGCAGAAACTGAATGTCCCCCTCGAAAAAACGGCGCTGGAACATGGTGTCGCCCGTATATCCCGAAACAAACAGAATTTTCATGGACGGATTCAACCGTCGTATATTCTCGGAAAGCTCAATCCCTCCCATCTGCGGCATCACAACATCGGTGAGAAGCAGATTGATCTTTTCCAGACTGTGCTGTCCGGCAACATCGAGCGCTTCTTCACCGTTCGAGGCCTCGATAATCGTATAACCGAGGTCTGACAGAATCCGGGCAACCATTTTACGGACCGAAGATTCATCCTCCACAATCAGTATGGTTTCTTTCCCTCCGGGCAGAAAATGCATATCGCTCAGATTCCCGTCGTTTTCAGGGACACCTTCGGCCCGCGGTAAATAGACCTTGAAGGTCGAGCCGAGACCGACCTCGCTGTATACAAAGATATGACCTTTATTCTGTTTTACGATTCCATAGCAGGTTGAAAGCCCCAGGCCGGTTCCTTTATCCTTCTCCTTTGTCGTATAAAAAGGCTCGAATATCTGGCTCATCACTTCCTCGTTCATACCCATGCCGGTATCGCTCACCGTTATCTGAACATACTCTCCGGGAACAACTTCCGCATGAGTGTTCGCATACTCCCCATCGAGCAGTATATTGTCGGTCTCGATTATCACAGTACCGCCGTTTGTCATGGCATCACGGGCGTTGATGACAAGATTGGTCAGCACCTGTTCCAACTGGCCGGGATCGATCTTCACCGCCCACAGGTTCTGTTTCGGTATGGTCAGAAGCTCGACATCCTCCCCGATGAGACGGCGGAGCATACTGTCCATGTTACTGATAACCGTATTAACGTTTATTACTTTCGGCTCGATCATCTGGTGCCGTGAGAACGCGAGGAGCTGCCGGGTGAGGCTGATGGCGCGCTCCGCGGTTTTTTTCATCTCGCTGATATCATCGTACGCCGGATTTTCCTCGCTGAGCTCAAGCGCGGCAAGATCCGCATACCCTAAAATCGCGGTGAGAACATTATTGAAATCATGGGCCACGCCCCCGGCAAGACGGGCCATGACTTCCATTTTCTGGGCCTGAACATACTGTTTTTCAAGGAGCTTGCGCTGTGTAATATCGCGGGCTATTCCGAGCACGGCCTTTATTCCCCTGAATTCTATCAGACGGGCGTTGACCTCAAAGGATATTTCCTTTCCGTCCTGACGAATACACTCCCACTCATAAAAGACATATCCTTTCGAGATAAGCTGTTCCTCCAGCCCGCCGTACCGCAGCTCCCCCTCGGCGGATAAATCCCATACGCTCATGGAAATCAGATCATCATAACCATATCCCAGTTTTTCACCTGCCATACGGTTGATATCCAGAATCCTGCCGTCATAATCGTGAATGACGATCACATCGCCGGCGCTCTCGAACAGGATTCTATACCGGCTTTCGGATTCCCTGAGCGCATCTTCCGCAATTTTCCGCTCCGATATATCGCTGAAGGTCACGGCGAGCCTGTTTTCCATTTTGAAGGCGGTCACATCGTAAAATCTTTTCAGGCTTTCGGCCATTATCTCGAAATGCTCCAACATTCCCGTCGCTAAGACATTTTTGAAATGTTCCACCCATTCATGGTGTGCTTTCGGAAAAACTTCTCCCGCTGTTCTGCCAACAACATTTTTCGCTTCAATCCCCGTCGAACGCTCGAATCCGGGATTCACCTCGATAAAAATATATCCGTCATGACTATCCTCGCGGCCAGGAATAACATCCAAAAGCGAAAAACCGACGACCATCCCGTTATAGAGTTTCCGGTACTTCTCCTCACTCTCCCTGAGCGCTGCCTGCACTTTATGCCGTTCGGTGATATCGGTAAAGGTAATGGCAAATTTTCCCTTTTCCGGGCAGAATGCATTGACTTCAAAGTATTTGTCCGCAATTTTCCCATACCGTTCGAAGCTCATCGGCTGACCGGTCAATGCAACCCTGCTGTATACATCGAGCCAGAAAGGGTCGTTGTTCGGAAATAACTCCGACCCCGTTTTGCCGACAACCTTGCCCCTCTCGAGCCCCATCTGGCGCTCGTAACCGGGATTGACATCGAGGTAGCGGAAATCACAGGGTTTGCCATCAGGCCCGATTATAATCTCACAGAGGGCAAAGCCATTGATCATCTCGCTGAAGAGAAGGCGGTACTTTTTTTCGCTTTCCTGAAGAGCCCTCTCGGCTTTTTTCCGTTCACCGATGTCCTCGACAAAACCCTCCAGATAAAGCACATTCCCATCCGTATCGCGAATAGGAGTGATATGGAGATTCACCGTGAAAATGGTGCCGTCTTTTTTCCTGAAATCGGTCTCAAACGTTGTCTTTCCGGTATTGTGGATTATAGCGTTTATAATTTCAGCGCGGCGTTCGGGAGCAATGAATAACTGGTGACCAGAATCGGTGATTTTCAATGCCTCCTCGGCAGAATAACCGAAAATACTGGTGATAGCTTTATTTGCATACAAAATACGGCCATCAAGCGAGCTTCTGAAAATACCGAACTGCGAGTTTTCAATAAAACTACTCAGCTTTTCCCGATCTTCCCTTGACCGTTCCACCATCTTGACATGGTCTGTTATAAGCCCGATACATTCAGCTACAGTCCGGAACCATTCGAAAAACCGGCTGTCATATTCAACGGTTTCACAGTGAGCGAGGTGGAGAACGCGTGTAACATGATTATCGGTCAATAAAGGAAAGCAGATGTGCGTTTTAATATCGATATTTTTATACAAATTAGAAGCGTACCAGGCAGTCCCTTCCCCCCGGGTGCCTACCACCGGTTTACCTGTGCGGACAGCCTCGCCCGACAGGGTTTTATCGAGCGGTATCTTGTATGCTTCCGTTCCGGTGTATGAATCGATCCCATACACAGCCTCAAATGTCATGACCTGCTTCTTTTCGTCATACAACTCGATGAAACATATGGGAAAACCGGTGAAAGATGAGATTTCTGCGAGTAACAACGGGTAGGTTTCGCCAGGTAAACGGTTTTTGCAAACGATTTCCAAAAGTTCCCGGAACAGACTTAATTCCCGGTCGGGTGTCCGGGGATTTCCCATCGCGGCTTTTGTACGGTCTTTGCGCGGTTTGCCATTCGGGGATTGGACTGACATTCACGTATCTCCTGAAAAACAGGTATAATCGACTGTTAAAGATAATTATTCAAGTATAGTAATACTTTTCGGGTAAATCAAGTTCCATGATTAGCACTGATTTTATCTATACTTTCAGGGGACTTCTCACCTGCAAACACCCGTATCATAACCGGCTCCACAGAAAAAAAACGCTACGGAATCAGGTCATGTTCCCACCGCTCGGCACAGGCCGGCTCAGTTCCCTCGAGAAGCGAAACAAACGCCAGGAGAGCTTTCCGTGCATCCCCCAGCGGGTAATAGAACGCGTCCCAGTTCTCGCTGTCCTCGCCGTCATGGTTCGGAATCACATATTCGAAGTAGCGGGCTTCCTTCAGCTCGCCATATGCGCTCGATGCGCGTTTTTCGATGTTTTCGAGATCCCCGAGGGAAAGCTCGCCCTTCTGCCGCCGTGTCCTGCGGAGTAACTTCCGCCTCATGACATCGGTGATAAGCCCGGAAAGCGAGACATTGCGCTCCGGTGCTTTCAGAAACACGATCTCCTCCCGTGACAGCGGAGACATGAAAACACCTGATTTCGCTATGTTCGCCAGCTGCGGATGTGTCTGAAGCGTTCGCCCCACAAACGGGTTCCCCTCGAAGAGCACATCACCGTTTCCGAGCTGCCCGGTCAGTTCCTGCAGGTCAAGCGCCTGAAGATCGCCCCGGACATCGATGACAACGAACTGTTCCTTTTCTTTGAGGGCTTCCACCTGCCCGCGGGTGCGGAAGTAGTAATCCACGCCGTCCCGTTCGCCGGGCCGCGGAGCACGGCTGTTGTAGAGGACAAGGGGCCGGAGAGCTTCTGTCAGCTCCGGGTGAAATCTGACGAGGGCCTTGTACAGCGGGCTTTTCCCGACGCATGACGGGCCGGAAAGAATCACAAGACGTCCTGACCGTGCTCGAGCCATTCGTTAATCCTCCCAATTCATGTAAGTCCTTGTGAATCCGTGTTCTATGAATACTCCGGTTGAATTATCGCTTCGGCGAATAAACAGTGACATCGGATGACGTCATGCCGAACTTGTTTCGGCATCTATTCAAGCTATTGGTATTATTATTTATCCGCCGGAGCAATATCTACATACCCCACAGGTGACCGGTGTGAACAGGCTTGCCCTGGAGCTTCAGATAGTAGAATAGCTGGCTTTTGTGGGAACCGAGATGTTCGACCATCTGGAGGAGACGGTGTCCGAGGACTGTCTTTTCCTGATCCCAGGGCGCCGGAGCGATTTTTTCGGCTAAATCCTTTTCCGAACATTTACCGAGCATGTCAAGCGCAAGGAGCCTGTCCTCACGAAGAAGTTTTTTCGCCTCGGCAATGCTGCCGATTTTCGGAAGCTTTTCGGCGGGCAACAGCATCTCCTCGGGAGGAATAGCGTCTGCATCGGTTCCCGGCTGAAAACCCCAGTCTCCGGTAACGAATCCCTTGAACCCTGCGCCGCATGCACTGACAATGTGGAAGATCAGCTGGCCGGTGGTCATCCAGTTGCTTCCGGTCGAGGGTTTCCAGTCAAGCCTGTCGTTATCGACCAGATCGAGAAGCCCCTCGGCGACCTTGTAATTGTGCTCGGTCTCGACTTTCAGCAATTCTGTCCAGTTCATATACACCCCCTGTGATTAGTGATTATCCAGCCCGGTATGCCGCTATCCGGGATTCATGAAGCGGGCAGAAACGCACTATAAAACCTTGATTCCGCCCGGGGTTTCAATATGTGCCCTCATGCCGATACCGTTTGTGGTGCTTACCCGGTTGATGGTTATATCGTTTTCGAGCCCGAGAGACTGTAAAATCTTTGTAATATATTCAGTATCCGTATGGAATCCCTCAAGCCTGATTAAAGAGCATCCCGAATCGTTCATATTTGCGGTCGGATGGATCGGCGTGTCCCATTGAATTATGGGCGGGATGACTCCGCCGCCGGGCATCGACCCGTCTTTAGTGCAGGTTATCTTCCAGTTGAGCTGCCCCCTGCTCATGGGCCTGACCGACCCGAGCGAAAGCGGACACTGACCGAGCAGCCCGTCGATATCGTCCGTCCGCGCCACCCATGTTATGAGACGGGGTTTTATTTTCAGCTCGCTCCGGAGGCGCGCGGAATCAAGATCGAACCAACGCGGAAAATCCGGTTTCCGTCCCTCGGGATCGATCGCTATCACTTCCAGATAACGCTTGTCATCGAGCCTGAGCACCTTATTGTGCGTGCCCTGGGCGACATGTTTTCCGCCGCCGTAAGGCTCGACTCCCAGAATCCCTCCGACATACTCTACACCCTGTTCAAGCGTCTCCGCGGCTATGACGATATGATCCAGGTGCGCACGTACCATGAATTTCCCTCCTATATTAAGAGGGCTGTGAAAAAGTATATTTTTCACGAGCCCGATAATGAAATGTATTGTTTCGGTGCTGTCAAGGGCATGTAAGCTTGTCCCCGAATCATTAATCGGGGATCGGCACTGAATGCCGACCCTTGACAGCTTATATCCACACATACAGACTTTATCACAAGATTTTTAAAGCATCATTAGTAAAACGAGAGTCTCCATCTATTTCGATTATGAGCGCCCGTTCAGGGCAGAAAAAATCGACGATATACAGGCCTATAGGGTGCTGTTTTCTAAATTTTACCGATTACCCCTTGAGTATTTATATATAGTGTACCAATAGCGCCCGGTTATGTTTCATATCAAACGTCATAATGTATTGAAAACGCTATGGTTTTTAAATGAATCTCCACAATTTTCGATACACTGTCTCTTATTCTTTACAACAGCCCCCTTCGGCGCTTACGCGCCTGTTTCCCCCGGAGGGGGCAACATATTATGGCGCTTGCAGTTATGTCCTGCCCCCTTGAGGGGGAAGAATGTCACGAAGTGACAGAAAGGGGGCTACTTAAAAAATCAACCGACACTATTATAGTATACCATAAATAATACTTACCCATTCAATAATAAATCAAGCGTCATTTTTCATCTTTTCCCGGGCAGATTTAATATTGCCATGCCGCTGAAAACGGCCGTCTTTTTTATTTCTCTTGCATAATGGTGAACTTCCTGTTATATTATCCCCCGTTAATCCACGTTTTTCGGTAACCTTCCGATGATTTTCTGCGTTACTTCTCGGCATCATGCCCCATCTTGAGTGCACATACGAGACTTCACCGCCGTTTATCTCGGGCAACAAGACAGGAGCATTATGCATTCCGATCATTTCAAAAATCTTTCACTCAATGAACCCATTCTCCGCGCGTTATCGGAGCAGGGGTATCAAAATCCGACACCCGTTCAGCAGGCGGCCATTCCGGAGGTGCTTGCGGGCAATGACCTTCTCGCCACCGCGCAGACCGGCACCGGAAAAACAGCGGCGTTTGCCCTCCCGATGCTGCAGATACTGCATGAGCAGGAGCCGGGCGGTTCCAGGCACATCCGTGCTTTAATTCTTACCCCCACCCGTGAGCTCGCGCTGCAGATCGAGGAGAGTCTCCGTACCTATGGCCGTTACCTCAAGCTGCGAACGACCGTGGTCCTCGGGGGAGTGCCTGCGGCTTCACAGATCAGGGCTCTCCGGAAAAATCCCGACATTCTTGTCGCGACTCCGGGACGGCTGCTCGATCTGCACAATCAGGGATATATCCGTCTCGACCGGATTAAAATGCTCGTCCTCGATGAGGCGGACCGTATGCTGGACATGGGATTTATCAACGATGTCCGGAAAATCGTGTCCGAACTTCCCAGGGACCGGCAGACGTTGTTTTTCTCGGCTACATTGACGGGGGAGATTGCCAACCTCGCCTCCGACATGCTCCGGAATCCGTCGAAAGTGGAGGTTTCCCCTGCCGCTTCCGTATCCGTAAACATCGAGCAGAAGGTCCTCTTCGTCGAGCAGATGAATAAACGCGAACTCCTCGCCGGCATTCTGAAAGACAAGAATGTCAGCAGAGCTCTGGTTTTCGCCCGCACAAAACACCGGGCCGATCATCTCATGCGTCAGCTCATGAACCACGGTATCTCAGCCGATGCCATCCACTCGAACAAGAGCCAGAACGCCCGTCAACGCGCGCTTTCGGCGTTCGATCACGGCAAAATCAAGGTGCTCGTCGCGACCGATATTGTCTCGCGGGGGATCGATGTGGAGGGAATCTCGCATGTTATCAACTACGAAATGCCGGAGGATCCGGAAAGCTATGTACACAGGATCGGGCGGACTGCCCGCGCCGGAGCTGCCGGTATAGCACTGTCATTCTGTAATGCCGAGGAAATAAAATTGCTTCGTGAGATCGAGAAACTGACCAAGTGCCCGTTGACCGCAGTCATAGACCATCCCTTCCACTCCGCCTCCATAGCTGCACTCCTCGAACGGAAGTCATCATCGTCCATCGTTCCCGCGATGCCCGGAAGACCACGGGGCCGCCGAAAAACCAGGCAGAAAAACCTCATGGTCAGGCGCGGCATCCGATAACGATACGGCCGGTCAGGTGACTGGCTTATCCTCAGGCTGTCCGGCGCCGCTCATGAGCTCGTCGAGCATCTTCAGCGCTGCCGGGGCTTTTTCGGACGGCACGAACAGGTGATCATGATAGAAGGCCGAAACCGGATTCACACTGATTCCGGCCTCGGCCAGCCTTTTCGTTATCGCGGCAAGAAATCCGACAGCCTCCAGGACTGAATGTACCGTAAGGGTGATCATTCTCATCACGCATCCGTATTTCAGACCTGCGCTGTCCGCGGCGTTTCTTTCAACGATCAGGGTAATCCCCTCACGCTCGCGAAACCATCCGACAGGCTCGATGCACAGTTCTTCGAGTGCCTCGGGCGTGACAGCGCAGAATACGAACTCACCATCGCGAAGCTCCGGCTTCATAGCCGCAAGGAGCCTCGACAACTCTCGTTCACCGGTCATGGTCTTTTTCACATATCTTCATAGTGCCCGCCATCATACTCAGTAGTCCAGACTTCTCGCCTTTTTCAGGTTTTTCAGCGCATCCTTACAGAATTTCCCGAACTTTTTGTCTTTCTTCCGTTTATCGAGATATGACATCTCATAATATTCCGACTCTTTACGTAATTTCATATAATTCTGATACCGTTTCGCGCTCAATTCTCCTTTTTCAACCGCCTCCAGAACCGAACATCCGGGTTCGCTGATGTGTGTGCAATTCTTGAAACGGCATGTTTCCGTCAGGGCGACAATATCGCCGAACGTTTCATTAATTCCCGTATCGACTCCGAAATTACCGAGCTCCCTCATTCCGGGTGTATCGATGATCATCCCGCCCCGGTCAAGAACTATCAGCTGACGGCGCGAGGTTATATGCCTGCCTTTCCCGTCCTTTTTACTGACTTCGCTCGTTGCATAGACATCCTGGCCGATAATGCTGTTGATCAGCGTCGTTTTCCCGACACCGGACGATCCGAGAAGGCAATATGTTTCACCGGCCCTGATAGAGCCCTTAAGCTCGTTCAGGCCTTCACCGGTCTTGTTGCTGAAAGCGAATATTTCATAGTCATGATTCATGCTTCTGATCGCCGCTATATTTCTTTCCAGTTGTTCCGGGGAGATCAAATCACGTTTACTGAGCACGATAACCGGTTTAATGTCACTTTCATGCACCATGGTCAGATAGCGCTCGAGTCTCGGTATGTTGAAATCGAAATCGTTCGTTTGGACAATGAACGCGGTATCGATATTGGAGGCTATCAGCTGATAATCGATTTTTTTACCGGCCATTTTCCGTTTCAGGAGCGATTTTCTGGGCAGTATTTCGTGGATGACGGCAAAGGAATCATCATCGAAATACTGTACACGCACCCAGTCACCTGTTGCCGGGAAATCAAGATTCGATTCGGCGCCATATATGATTTTCCCGGTAACTTCCGCCGTAATCTCCGCTTTTTCGTTTCTTATTACATAATTGGATTTATTGACAGCGATGACACGGGCAAAACTATAGCCGTCCTGCCGCGAGTCCCCGTATCTCTCCATGAACCAGCTGCTGAATCCCAGATTCTTTAATTCCATTATCGTTTCTCTCTCTTTATCGTTATATAAAGGTTCATTTCATGAATCACATTTCAACCGAAATTGTGACTGTTGTTGCATACAGACTGCAAACTCCCGACCCGAATCAATCGCGGATATATTTCACCACGAAGACACAAAGGCACAAAGAGACACAACGGATTATTAATACTGTCTTCAGTGGCAATGAACCACCCCGGAGTGAACTCAGGGTATCACCTGTTATTCACCCCTGACGCTTTGCGACATCCCCTCTCTCTCGCACGCGAAAGAAGGGAAAAATGTATGCAGGATGTATATGGATTCCCGATAAAAGATTCGGGAATGACAGCGTTACAGAAACTCCCGGCGCCGGGCCGGGGCTTCTGCTCCGTGAACCGCAGATGCATTTTCAGACAAGCCCGGGTTACAGAGCCGCATCAAACTCATCCCTGCACCGTATGGTTCCGGAAACGTCTTTCATGACCGGCTCATCGAGTATCATCACCATGAAAACATTATCCGGCACACACTCCCACTGGCTTTTCAACCCATGGCTCGATGCCCGTCCAAAACCGAACCGGGGATAATAGTTTTCATGGCCGACCACCATCACAAACGGATATTCCATCTTTTTCATGATGCGGATGCTCTCGGTGACGAGCATCGATCCGACACCGCGGTTCTGAAATTCCGGCAGCACGGCCAGCGGGCCAAGTCCCATGCCCTTGATCAGGCCGGACGGGATTTCAATTATCGCCGGGCTGAAAAATATATGCCCGACTATTTCACGATCCGAGACCGCCACGAGGGACACTGTCTCGCTGCACGATTCACGGATATTGTCGACAATACGGCCTTCATGGGGCCGACCGAACGCGCGGTCGTTGACGATGCGCACACTATCGTAATCATTCTTTTTTTCTTCGCGGATTTCAACCATCGATTTCTTCCTTATGATTTTTATAACATATTATCGTATTATTTTGAACAATCATCCGGACAGGGGCCGCCCGTTTTTATGAGCGGTTTTATTTCCTTCTTCTCTTCCGGACAAAACCGTTGTCCGCTTGTTTTCATTACCCTTTATAGATTCCCGCCCGGCGTTTTTCTTCAGCCTTCTGGCTTATGGCGGTGCCCTCTCTCAAGTCCAGCCCCAGCTTCCCGACAAGCGTCTTCAGGTAGTCCAGATGCGGACACTGCGGCCCGTGGTAATTGTCTTTTGAGATGCATGAGGAGAACTGAACGATCACCCGGTTT
>JAJFUH010000130.1 GCA_021372535.1 bacterium | reverse complement strand
TTTTCTGGATAAGCAAAGGTTCATGAAGACCCGCTTTTTGTCAAAAAACGTACGTTTTCCGCATACTTACCATAACCTCTTATTACAGTCACGATGACCAGCACAACTTCCCTTTTCGCATCGGTCGCGCTTCCCGTTCCTGTCAATACATATTTCACCTATAGTATCCCCGTGGACATACAGCCATCGGCAGAGGTTGGCAGACGGGCGCTCGTACCGTTTGGCCGCAGGCTGCTGACCGGTTTTATCGTCGGGCTTTCGGACAACCCGGGCGATGTTCCCCTTGACACGATCAAACCGCTTGAAGACATACTGGATACCGAGCCGGTTTTCAACAGCACTATGCTCGAACTGGCAAAATGGGTCGCGGATTATTATGTGTCCACCACCGGTGAGGTGCTCAAGGTGGCCATGCCGCACGGCACCATGATCCGGTCACAGGTAAAGGTCTCAAGAACCATACAGCCGGATGAAAGCGGAATCGTCCTGACCAGCCGTCAGAAAACGGTTCTCGAACGGCTCGATGACTACAGGACAGTAACACTCAAACATCTCGAACGGACACTCAAATTCAAAGTCTCCGGTATTCTCCGCTCGCTCGAAAACAAAGGCCTTGTCCGTCTTGAACGTGAGATTACGACACCTTCCCTGAGAATAAAAACCGAACGGTATGTGAGGCCTGTTCCCGATACACCGGTCAACCTGCCCCGTCAGGCAAAAAAGCAACTCCTGTGTCTCGAAGAGCTCCTCAAACATCCAGCGGGCGTCCCCCTCCAGGAAATCCTCGAACGGCACGGCTTTTCACGGGGCGTTGTCAATTCCCTTGTCGATGCAGGCCTTGCACTCTATGAGGAGGTTGAAATAACGAGGGAATCCGGCATACTCAGCCAGGAATTCATCGAGGCGGATCACCCGCTCACCGTCGCCCAGAACGAAGCGGTCGCCGCTATCATGAATGAAGCCGTCGCTTCCAGGCCGCGGCCTGTGCTCCTCAAGGGAATCACCGGGAGCGGGAAAACACGGGTCTATATCGAACTTGTCAGGGAAGCGCTCAGGAGAGGAAAAGGCGCGATCATTCTCGTTCCCGAGATTTCGCTGACACCCCAGACCACGCGCTTTTTCTCGTCCGTATTTCCGGGCCGGGTAGCCGTGCTCCATTCTGCCATGAGTCCCGGAGAGCGGTACGACTCGTGGCGGCTTATCCACGACGGCGCCCGGGATGTTGTCATAGGCCCCCGCTCCGCGGTATTCGCCCCCGTTCCCGATCCCGGCATCATCATTGTCGATGAAGAGCATGACTCTTCCTACAAACAGACGGATACTTCGCCGCGCTACCATGCCCGCGATGTAGCGGTTGTCAGGGGAACCATGCTCGGAATCCCCGTCGTGCTCGGATCGGCGACACCCTCGCTAGAAACCTGGCATAATGCCGTCACGGGCAAATATGCGCTTTCGTCGCTGAAAGAGCGTGTCGATGCGCGGCCGCTTCCTTCCGTCATCCTCGTGGATATGAAGGAAGAATGGGCATCCGGAAACCATTCATCCCTCTCCGGAAGGCTCAGGGAGGAAATAAAGAACCGTATCGGGCGGGGCGAAAAATCCATCATTCTCATCAACCACCGCGGGTTCGCCACGGTTATCCGGTGCAAAAGCTGCGGATATGTGCTGAGCTGCCCGCGGTGCGCCATCGGACTCACCTACCATTCGTCAAAACGGCTCGCCGTATGCCACCTGTGCGGACATTCACGGATCATTCTCGAACACTGCCCGGAATGCGGTTCTTCCGATCTCCAGTACCGTGGAATGGGTACTCAGCGCATCGAAAAAGAACTGGAGACAATCACCGGCAAAGACTCGATCGTCCGCATGGATTCCGACACGACACAGTCACATGACGCCCATTTCAGGCTGCTCGACGAATTCAGAAACGGTTCCGCGTCCATCCTAATAGGCACACAGATGGTCGCAAAAGGACACGACATCCCCGATGTAACGCTCGTCGGCGTCATATCCGCAGATCTTTCGCTCCATATCCCCGATTTCAGGGCGGGCGAGCGCACTTTTCAGCTCGTGACCCAGGTGGCAGGCCGCGCGGGAAGGGGCAGCATCCCCGGTACGGTCGTTATCCAGACATTTCAACCGGATAATTACGCTATTTCCGCTGCATCACGGCAGGATTTCGAATCATTTGCCGACCATGAGATGAACGAACGAGAAGAGCTGGGATTCCCACCATTCTCACGGCTGTCATTGCTGGAGCTTTCGTCCGACGACCGTAATTCACTCGACAAACCGGCTGAGGATATCGTACAGTATCTGACCGCGAACAGCCCCGGAGGAACCGAAATCATGGGTCCCGTAGACGCTCCCATTGCGCGGATAAGGGGCCGCTACCGCAAATTCATACTCATCAAGTCCGGCAAACTCTCATATCTCCGTCCGTTCCTCAGGAACATCGCGGATAAAATGCACGGGACAGCGGTGACTGTCGATATCGATGTCGATCCGGTGGAGATTGTGTGAGGGAATCAGCCCGGTTTATTCACACATTTTGATAAAACGCGGATTGGGCGGATTGACGCGGATATGAAATTTAATTATATCTTTTTAATTGACTATTAATAACTTCTTAAGATAGTATAAATAATCTATCATGTCTATTGGTGTCTTGGTGGTAAAAATATTTACATGAATAATCCAGACTCTTTACTGGATCGCAAAAAAAAATAAAATCTGATCATGCAATGAGTGCATAATTACTAATTTGCTATACGTGTGTTGTCATTCCCAAGAACGGAGTGAATTGGGAATCCAGTATTACCATTACTTTTTGGGGATCATTAAATAATGGATTCCCGTTTTCACGGGAATGACACTTCACCGTGTAATACATTTCTCATTTATAAGTTATATCCAGGAATTGAATAACCAGGTTACAAAAATGCTTGACAAAAATAAAGCTGTATATTATATATTGACTACCGTGGTGGTTACCAATAAGGCGGATGTATGAATATCGAACACATAGAATCGATCATGACCGGGCTGGGATTTTCCCTCTATGAATCGAGGGCATATGCAGCTCTTGTGGGTGAAAACCCCCTCACCGGGTACGAACTTTCGGGACGGTCGGGTATTCCGCGGTCGAAAATATACGAGTGCATCGAGCGGCTCAAGCGGAAAGGTCTCGTTCTTCCGGTCGAGGGTACTCCCGTGCGGTATGTCCCTGTCCCTCCCGATGAGTTCATACGACGGCTCTCGCAGGATTTCGAATTGTCGGTGAAAACCCTCGAAACACTCCTGAAAGAGGATTCACAGACCGTGCGTGTCGATTACATCTTTAATATCAGCGGGTATGAAAAGATTTTAAGTAAAGCCGGAGAAATGATACGGGGTGCAGAATTAAAACTCGATGTCTCAATCTGGGATGAGGAGTTACCGATGCTCCGGGATGATCTTGCCGGGGCGGCAGCACGCGACGTACGGGTCCGTATCATCACATTCGGTGAACAATCGGTCGGGAACGCTGAAATCTACCGTCACCGCCACCTTGCCGACTGGGAATTCAAAGGCCGGGGAATCACAGTCGTCCGTGACCAGAGTGAGGTGCTGACAGGCGAATGTTCCGGTGAAAGCGGTGATATCGCCGCCTGGACCCGTAACAGAAGCCTGGTTTTCATAAGCCTGCGGTATATCGAACATGAAATCATCAGAATCAGGGAAAGCGGGAAAACGTAAAAATGCTTATCCGCAAAGATATAACCGGTTCGGTCATGATGGTCACGGGAGCGGTCATGTTTGCGGTCATGGCCCTCTTTGTCCGCATGGCTTCAGCGACTGTGCCTGTCGGTATGATAATATGCGTCCGGTACGGGATTTCGACGCTTATCTTCATCCCCCTCATATGGCTCGGGGATGTCCGGATACGGCCGGTGAACTATCCGCTTCTCGTGGGACGGGCAGTCGCGGCGAGCCTCGGCGGAATATTCTATTTTCTTGCGGTGTCAAGCATCTCACTGGCGGAAGCGGTCATTCTCAAATATACATTCCCGCTTTTCGCGGTGACCATTTCGGCTCTCTTCTTCCATGAAAAAACAACACGTCTGGTCGTATTTCTTCTTTTATGGAGTTTTGCGGGAGTTTTCATCATGATGAATCCCGGATCGTTCAATCTGAAAATCGGCTATGTGTGGGGAATGCTGAATGCCCTCACGGCAGGCGTCGGGGTGTCGTTCGTCCGTAAGCTGAGATTCACCGATGACTCGTGGACCATCATGTTTTTCACATCGCTTGCAGGGCTCATTCTGTCGCTGCCTCTGCTTGCTTTTGGCGCCGAAATACCCGATTTCATCGGAAGTATCTATATGCTCCTGGCGGCGGGCCTCGGCATACTCGCCCAATTTGCGCTCGTGTACGGTATGCGGTATATCAAAACGGGCGCAGCAAGTGTCATTATGATGATCGAGGTCGTGGTAACTACGCTGTTAGGATTTGTCGTTCTCGGCGCAGTACCTACCATTCTTCAGGTGATCGGCGGAAGTATGGTTCTCATCGGCGGGGCGCTGCTCGTTACCCGTGAAAGCCGCCGGCAGATGGACGGATCATCTCCGGAGGCGGCAGTATAACTCATGATTTACAACAATTTATTACGGAAATGACCATATAATACCCAATAATACATTTAACATGTCATGAAAGGAACAATCAATGGCGCTCAATGTCGAGTATGCAGAACGTCTCACCAAGCTCCCGCCCTATCTGTTTGCCGCAATCGATGAGATGAAGCAGGAAGCAATCCGTCAGGGGCATGATGTCATCAATCTGGGTGTGGGAGACCCCGATCTTCCCACACCGAAACACATCATCGACCGTCTGAACGAAACCGCGTACGATCCGGCGAACCACCAGTATCCGTCATATACGGGAATGGTAGGCTTCCGCAAGAGCATTGCTTCCTATTATAAACGTACCCGCGGTGTCGAGGTCGATCCCATCGGCCAGGTGCTCACCCTCATCGGCTCGAAGGAAGGCGTGGGACATCTTCCGCTCGCCTTTGTCAATCCCGGTGACATCGTTCTCATACCCGATCCCGGTTACCCCGTATACAGCGCCGGAACGACGTTTGCAGGCGGAACACCTTTTCTGATGCCTTTACTCAAGGAAAACGGATTCCTTCCCATGCTCGAAAACATACCCGCCAATATAGCCGCAAAGGCGAAAATGATGTTCATCAACTACCCGAACAATCCGACCGCGGCGACATGCGAAGGCTCTTTTTTCAGAAAGGTTGTCGAATTCGCGAAGGAATACAACATCATCGTCGTCCATGATGCGGCGTACGCGGATGTCACGTTCGACGGGTACCGTGCGGAGTCGTTTCTCGAAACTCCCGGCGCGCTCGATGTGGGCATAGAGCTCTACAGCCTCTCGAAAACGTACAACATGACCGGCTGGCGTATCGCAGCGGCAATCGGCAATGCGGACATCATCAGGGGTCTCGGCAAGGTCAAGACCAACCTTGACTCGGGCGTTTTCCAGGCCATTCAGTATGCGGGTATGACCGCGCTCGAATCGAGCCAGGATTGCGTGGCTGAAAACAACCGCATCTACGCCGGGCGCCGTGATGTGATCGTCGGGGGCCTCAGGCGTCTCGGCTGGGATGTCGAAAAACCGAAGGCTTCGTTCTATGTATGGATCGGCATTCCGAAGGGATATACCTCGACAGAGATGACCGCCAAACTCATCAGGGAAGCCGCAATCGTGACCACACCGGGCGTTGGCTTCGGCTCGTTCGGCGAGGGGTACATCCGGATGACGGTCACAACATCGAAGGAACGTCTCGCTGAAGCAGTCGACCGTTTATCAAAGGTAAAGATGTAAGAGAAAGGGGCAAAGGGACAGAGAGACAGAGGGGCATAGTGATAAAGAAACAAAGAAACTGAGGTACAAAGGGGTAAAGGGGCAAAGGGACTTTGAGATGAAAAAGATAGTGGGACAGAACAAAATGGAAGAGAGTACCAAACAAATCAAAACATTCAGAGACCTGATAGTATGGCAGAAGTCAATGAATCTGGTTACAGATATGTATAAACTCTCTAAATCATTTCCTGCTGACGAAACATACGGTTTAATGTTACAGATAAGACGGTGTGTAATTTCTATCCCAAGTAATATTGCAGAAGGATACGGTCGTTCGACAACAAGTGAAAATATCCGTTTTCTAAGGATTGCCACGGGGTCTCTCTATGAATTGCAAACCCAGGTTGAGATTGCCTTGAACCTTGGGTATATGGATAAAAGCAAATTTGATACATTCTATGAGTCAACACGGGAACTTGAACGATTACTGAGCAGTCTGACTAAAAAATTACTCGAAAGACGATCGCAATGACTTTGCCACTCTGTCCCTTTGTCTCTTTGCCACTTTGCCACTTTTTTTAAAAAACAGGAGAATAAACAAAATGCACTGGTTTCAATACAAAAACGGGGTTCTTAACGGCGACGATGTTCCGCTGCCCGATGTCGCGGAACGTTTTGGAACTCCATCGTTCGTTTATTCGCGGGCGACGATAGACCGTCACATCGCGACGATCGACGGCGCTTTCAGAGATATCGACCACCTCACCTGCTATTCCCTCAAGGCGAATTCCTGCGGTACTCTGCTCCGTATACTTGCCGAACACGGGCTCGGCGCCGACATCGTCTCGGGCGGGGAACTTTATCGAGCTCTCCGGGCAGGGATACCCGCTGAACGAATCGTGTACTCGGGAGTGGGGAAAACCGAGGCAGAAATCCGTTACGCCCTAGAATCCGGGATTCTCGCCCTCAATATAGAATCGGAATCGGAGCTTCATACGGTCAACCGTATCGCGGGAACGATGAAACTCAGGGCGCCGGTTTCATTCCGCATCAATCCCGATGTCGATCCGAAAACCCACCCGTATATCTCGACCGGGCTCAAGAAGAATAAATTCGGAATTCCGCACAGCGAAGCACTGCAAATCTACCGTGAAGCGGCGGCGATGCCGGACATCGAAATCGTCGGAATCGATGCCCATATCGGCAGCCAGCTCATCGATGTTTCGCCCTACCGTGAGGCGGCCGGAAAGATAGTGAGTCTGATCGATGAAATCCGGGGACTCGATATCGATTTGAAGTTCGTTGACATCGGCGGCGGACTCGGTATCCGGTATGAGGATGAAAATCCTCCCGATCCGGGCGAATGGGCGGCTATGATCATTCCGGTGCTCAAAAAAACTGGCTGCCGGCTCATTATCGAGCCGGGACGGTCGCTTATCGGTAACGCCGGAGTGCTTCTCACCCGCGTACTTTACATCAAAACAAGCGGAGATAAGACATTCGTGATTGTCGACGCTGGTATGAACGATATAGTCCGGCCATCCCTGTATGGCGCCTTTCATGACATCATCCCCGTGCACGACATAAAGGGAGAACGCCGGACGGTCGATGTGGTCGGCCCGATCTGCGAGTCGGGGGATTTCATTGCAAAGGACCGTCTCATGTGCATGCCCAGTGAGGGCGATCTGCTCGCTGTCATGAGCGCCGGGGCGTACGGGATGTCGATGTCCTCGAACTACAATTCACGGCTCCGGGCTGCGGAGGTCATGGTTCACAATGACACGGCGGAACTCGTCACCTCACGGGAGACGTACGAAGACCTTGTGGCACGGGAAAAGTTTTAAAAAGGGACAAAGGAGCTGAGGCACAAAGGGAAAAGACACTGAGTGACAGAGGAGAAAATGGCAAAGTCAGCAGAAAATGAGTTGTACAGTAATTCATTAAAAAAAAACAGGCTCGGTTAACCACTTTACGTAAAATGACAAACTTTGAACTTTGAACCGGACTGGTTACACTGTATCTTATGTGTGCCTTTATCTTGCTTTTAACCATCGAAATTGTTATTAATTAAGTTTGACCGTAATAAATAAAAAAACAGGAGGAACAGATGACAAGCATTATAAACGTTGAAGGACGTGAAATCCTCGATTCGAGGGGCAATCCCACCGTGGAAGTGGAAGTGGTGCTCGAATGCGGTTCCATCGGCAGAGCTTGTGTGCCTTCGGGTGCGTCTACAGGGGAGAACGAGGCGGTCGAGCTCCGCGATGGCGATCCTGCCCGTTACGGCGGAAAGGGAGTACTCAAGGCTGTTGAAAACGTCAACAACATCATAGCCCCGGAAGTCGAGCTCATGGATGCCACCGACCAACTCGGCGTCGACAAGACCATGATTCAACTCGACGGCACCGAAAACAAGGGGAATTTAGGCGCCAACGCTATCCTCGGCGTTTCGATGGCAGTCGCCCGCGCGGCGGCGGAAGCTGTTGGGCTTCCGCTGTACCAGTACCTGGGCGGCATTCATGCGCGGCTCCTTCCCACACCGATGATGAACATCCTCAATGGCGGCAAACACGCCGACAACAATGTCGACCTTCAGGAATTCATGGTCATGCCGGTCGGGGCTCCGACATTCCGTGAAGCGCTCCGGATGGGCGCCGAGGTTTTTCATTCCCTCAAATCGGTGCTCAAGAAGAAGGGTTACAATACTTCGGTCGGCGATGAGGGCGGTTTCGCACCCAACCTCAAATCGAACGAGGAAGCCCTCATGGTCATCATCGAAGCGATCGGCAAAGCCGGTTACAAGCCCGGCGACGATGTCATGATCGCGCTCGACCCGGCGGCAAGCTCGTTCTTTGACAAAGAGCAGAACCTGTATGTTCTCGAAGGTGAAGGCGGCCGTAAGCTGACCAGCGAAGGTATGGTCGACTACTATACCGGTCTCGTCGGCAAATACCCGATTATTTCCATCGAGGACGGTCTCGATGAGAACGACTGGAGCGGTTTCAAGCTCATGACCAAGAAACTCGGCAGCAAAATCCAGATTGTCGGCGACGACCTGTTCGTGACCAACACCAAATTCCTCAGAAAAGGTATCGAGACCAAGGCGGCCAATTCGATCCTCGTAAAGGTCAACCAGATCGGCACCATCTCTGAGTCGTTCGACGCTATCGAGATGGCGATGAAAGCCGGATTTACTGCCGTTGTATCGCATCGTTCGGGTGAAACCGAGGATTCGACCATCGCCGATATCGTGGTCGCCGCAAATACAGGGCAGATCAAGACCGGTTCGGCGAGCCGCTCGGACCGTATCGCGAAATACAACCAGCTCCTCCGCATCGAGGACGAGTTGGGTGAAAATGCACAGTATGCGGGAAAGAACGCTTTTTATTCAATAAAGTGATAAAAAAACCACGAAGGCCCAAAAGCACGAAGGAAAAACCGGTAAAAGCAGATATAATAGAAAAGCATATGCATTTCTTTGTGTATTCGTGACTTCGTGGTTAATATGTCTTTTGGGACAATACCAGAAACAATATGGTGGTTCATATGCTCGATATACGATTTATCAGGGAAAACGCCGACCTCGTAAAAGAGGGGGCGCGGAAAAAACGTATCGAAGTGGATATCGACCGTCTTTTAGTGGTGGATGATCAGCGCCGTAAGCTCCTTGCCGAATCGGAAAGCCTCAAGGCCGAAAAAAACGCCGCAAGCCAGAAAATCGCTGTTCTCAAGGGCGATGAGAAAGCCGAGGCGATCGCCCTTATGAAGCAGGTCTCGGAACGGATCAAGGAAATGGATTCGGCTCTCGAATCGATTGTCGCCGAATTCAACGACCTCATGCTGCGGGTTCCCAATCCGCCCGACGACGATGTTCCCGAGGGTGCCGATGACCGTGACAATGTCGAGATCAGGCGCGGCGGAACGATTCCCGATTTCGGATTCGCGCCCCGCGACCATGTCGAACTCGGCGAGCTTCTCGACATTATCGATATTCCACGAGGCGTAAAGCTTGCCGGCGCCCGTTCGTATATTCTCAAAAACGAGGGAGTGCTCCTCGAATACGCCGTCCTCATGTACGCGCTCGAAACCATGGTCAAGCTCGGATTTACGCCCATGATCGTGCCGCATCTCGTGAAAGATATCGCCATGATCGGTACGGCTTATTTCCCCGGAGGCGAGGAGCAGGCTTATGCGTGCGAGCGTGACGGGCTCTACCTCATCGGCACGGCGGAGGTTCCGGTAACATCGTATCACTACGACGAGATACTCAACGAGAAGGATCTCCCGCTCCATTACTGCGGTATCTCACCCTGCTACCGCCGTGAGGCAGGTACCTATGGCAAGGACACCAAGGGTCTCTACCGTATTCACCAGTTTCAGAAGGTCGAGCAGGTCATCGTATGCCAGGCCGACCCCGAGGTCTCGATGAAAGAGCACGAGTTCATCACGGCCAACTCGGAAAACCTGGTCAAAGCCCTCGGTCTACCCTATCGCGTCGTACTCGTCTGCGGCGGCGACCTTGGGCAGCCCCAGAAGCGTAAATACGACATCGAGTGCTGGATGCCCTCGCGCGGTGGTTATGGCGAGACCCATTCATCGAGCAAATTCCACGATTTCCAGGCGCGAAGACTCAAACTGAGATACCGCGACAAAAACGGCGCCGTGCAGTTCTGTCATACGCTCAACAACACGTTTGTCGCAACGCCGCGGATTCTCATTTCTGTGCTCGAGTGCAACCAGCGAAAGGACGGCTCTGTCGTCATACCGGAAGTGCTGAAGAAATTCATGGGAGGCATCGAGGTCATCGAACCGAAAAAGTGACTGTTCCGGCACAGAGCGAAAGGTGACATAGACCTTCGGTACAACACGATGAGTAATAAACGATAAGCGAATCAGAGAGAATACCATGGATATACAGTTTACCAAAATGCACGGGCTCGGCAACGATCACATCATCATCGACCTGTTCAAGGAAAAGATCCCCGACCCGAAAAAAATCGCGCCGCGCATGTGCGACCGTCACTTCGGAGTCGGCGCCGATGGTCTCATTCTGGTAGGGCCATCGGAGCGGTACGATTTCAAAATGCGGGTGATCAACAGCGACGGCAGCGAGGCGGAGATGTGCGGCAACGGAATCCGCTGTCTCGCACGGTATGTCGTCGAAACTGGTCTGTCCGATAAGCGTGAATTTATCACTGAGAGCCTGAGAGGGCCTCATAAACAGACCGTTTTCATGGAAAACGGCAATTTCGCGGGTGTACGGACATTCATGGGAGCGCCCGTTCTCCGTCGGAATCTTATCCCGATGATCGGCAAGGATTCCGAGAAGGTGGTTAACGAAGAGCTCGAAGTCGACGGCTCCGTTTACCGGATTACGCTCGTCAACGTTGGCAATCCCCACTGCGTCGTATTCGTTGACAATGTCGATACGGTCGATCTGAAGACGGTCGGGCCGAAATTCGAGCATCACCGGCTGTTTCCGAATCGCATCAACACTGAATTCGTGCAGGTGCTCGACAAAAACAACCTCAGAATGCGCGTCTGGGAGCGCGGGAGCGGCGAAACGCTCGCCTGCGGCACCGGTGCTACGGCATCAGTTGTGGCGGCTATTCTCAACGGTCATACGTTCGACACGGTCACCGTTCATCTTGCGTACGGCGACCTTATCATAGAATGGAAAGACCACGAGGAGCTCTATATGACCGGCGACGCACATACCGTATTTACTGGCGTCTACAAAATATAAGGGCTCTTTTGCGTTCATTGGGCGTCTAAAAACTATTCATGACTTAAACCGGTCCACCGGACCACTATAGGAAAGGATATATCATGGAAGACGATATCAAAAAAGCACTCGATGAAATCAGACCATCCCTCCAGGCTGATGGCGGCGACGTTGAATACATGGGAATGGACGGGAATGTTGTCAAGGTCAGGCTCAAAGGCGCATGCGGCGGCTGCCCCATGGCCACTCTTACTCTGAAGAACGGTATCGAAGCCATCATCAAGAGAAAAGTACCCAGTGTTGAAAGTGTCAAAGCTGTATAAGGATATGTCTGTGAGCGGCAAAAAACAAAAAAAGGAAATTCCCGTCAACGAAAACTGGGAAGCAGAAATAGCAGCATACGATGAAGAATGCCGCTGCATGGATCAGGAGTTTTATGATAAAAACATTATCATAACCCAGGCAGGAAACAATAATCTGACCGTTGAAGAAAACGAGGTCATGAATCTTTTCCTTAACGGCGTCACCTGCGACGACATTGCGAAACAATACGAGGTCGAAGTGGAAGTTGTCACAGGTCTTCTGGAGATTATCCGCGCCAAGCTTTCACTTCCCGAGTAAATATCGAAAGTATATATATAAAAGCACCCTGTATCATAAGGGTGCTTTTATATTTCCGAGAGCACTTCCCGCCACAAAATACTGTTCCCTATCAATACCGGTGTGGTTTTCTGACATCATTCCTTACGCTGTATTCCGCGCCGTATTACCTCACGATACGTGTGCACATACGCGATACAATAAAGAACAAGACCGAGGACGAGGAGGCTGTAGAGATACGGCTGCGGCATCATCTGACAGAACATTGCATCGAAATCCTTCATGAACGAATAGAGAATCACGGTTGTAGCGGCGAAAGTAAGTACCCATGTCAGCCGCGCCGGCCTGAAATCATATCCGCGGTGAACCAGATTTGTCATTGAAATGCCGATCACGGTCATGAGTGCTGCAACGAGCGAGGGCGCAATGACCGGCCCGATCCACGGCAGCGGAATAAGGAACAGTACATCCCATTCGACAAGCGAGCCCGGCCAGTCGATGGTCACCCTCAGAAAAACATAGTAAAAAATATCCCATATCCCGAAAAGGATCAGGAAATATCCGAACCGCTCCCAGAATTTCCTGCCCGCCAGCGCCGCCACTGTCATAAGCATGACGACTGTTGCCGCCTCACGGAAAAATTCGATGCCGATCATCCGCGCCGGGGCATTCTGCAGCGGAAACGAAAATCCATCGGGATAGTACATACCCCGCAGGTATACGACAACCACCGCCTCGAAATATCCCATTGCCACGGCGAACAGAACAACGTGAACAAGTCGAAAAAAATGTTTGTGGTTCATAGTATCTGGTTCATGGTTTGTGGTCTGTGGTTTATAGAATTCCGTCCATGCTAAGGATTTCGGGGAATATCGGGAAACAATCGAACCGTTATTGTGTGTCAGCAGCGATCATTTCCGTCTTGAAACGGCGGCGATATAAAAAAGGAGCGGGTCTGTAAGCCGGGTTCTGTACCCCGTTTGAGGGGCGACGGTCATGTATCTGGGAAGGACGGTTACCCGCCTCCTCATGCGGCCTACCCGGAACTCGTAACGGCGCGGGCAGCGCCTGGTCCCCTATTTGGCCTTGCTCCGGGTGGGGTTTACAATGCCCCGGGTGTTACCATCCGGGCGGTGGGCTCTTACCCCGCCTTTTCACCCTTACCTCCGCCGAGAACCTCAGGCACCCGGCAGCGGACACCGGGTTCAACGGTTTTCCGATGTCAGACGCCCGGAGATTGCAATCAATCGACGGGGGCGGTATGTTTTCTGTTGCACTTTCCTTAACCGGTATACACCGGCCACCGGGCGTTACCCGGCACCCTGCCCTTCGGAGCCCGGACTTTCCTCACACGGTCATACGCCGTGCGCGACCGTCCGACCCGCTCCTGTAAGCTCTATATAAGATAAACAACTATGAGTAATATTACCATGCCAAAGGGAACATCGTAGTCTTATTCCAACGATTTCATTCTTCAAACAGACTGCTTCCTGTCAAAATACATCCCCAGATGGATCAGCACAGATTTTTCAACATCCTTCAATTCCTGCGGAGAAACAGATCCGAGACGCCTGAGAAGCCGTTTTTTGTCTATCGTTCTTATCCGGTTGCATCTCGCCTTTGTTTTTTTCGAAAGAACAGCATCGACGGAAGAGAGAAATGCTTCGAAAGGATAGACCTTTTCGGCATTCAACGATAACAGTATAACGGTGACTGTTCCGGAAAACTGATTGTTTATATCGTTTGATACAATCAACGCCGGCCGTGTCTTATTGATTTCGGAGCCAACAGTCGGGTCGAGACACACTAGATAAATATCGCCCCGTTCAGGAAAGGTCTTCATTCCCATGTTTCCGGGCTCGTTTTTTCCCATTCGGCATCGAGGTTCTCATCCTCATGGAAAGCCGCAGTATATCCTTCCTGCATGAGACGTTCGGTTTTTTCCCTCATTTCACGGTCGAATTCCTCGTGCAGCACCATGGCGATAAAACGGCTTTTATTGGGCTTTTCAGCCAGTTTTTTTGCGATTTCATCCGGTAATGTAATATTCAGGCGAGTCATGCGCATAATTTCCTGTCTCAATTATACACCATTATATGTACACTGCCAATGGGTAATATGAAAAATCCGGTAGAATGATGCATTTATACCGCCCGGCTA
>JAJFUH010000129.1 GCA_021372535.1 bacterium | reverse complement strand
CCGTTCCTCGCTTTCACGTAATTCCTCTTCGGCCCGCATACTCTCTGTGATATCGGAAACAATCTGAACTCCTCCGATAAGAGATCCGGTTTCATCCAGTATGGGATCGAGCAGTATGTCGAGCCAGCGACCGTTCAATTCCACGCGCGTTGTTTCACGGTGAAGCGATTCATGCATGCGGGCAAACAGACACAGCTTGTCAGACGAAACTGCGTTGCGGAACAGTACCGAGCATCCTTTCCCGATAATCGCATCAAATGGCTTCCCCACCAGGCTCTTCATGGCGTTGTTGCATCTCAGGACGTTTCCATTCATATCGAGCAGGCAGACGGCGTCATTGATCGCATCGAACGTGGATTCCCACTCGCGGGCTGAGGCGGTAAGAGCTTTTTCTATTCGTGCTTTTTCGTCCCGGATATGTTTATTTTCAAGAGCTGCTTGAACCGCCGGCACTATTCTGGTCAGACGGTCTTTGAGCACATAGTCAACCGCGCCGGCTTTCATGCATTCAACTGCCGTTTCTTCGTTGATTGAACCCGTAATAATGATTAAAGGGATAGAAGGAGCAATTTCTTTCACTATTTTAAGCGCTTCGAGCCCGGTGAATCGAGGCATGGAATAATCCGAAAGAATTAAATCGGGTGAAAAATCTTTCAGTTCTTTTAAAAAATCTTCCTTGTTATCTGCCGTCCGTGCTGTAAATTGCAGTTTCTCTTTGCGCAGTATGCGTTCTAACAGCTCGGCATCTTCTGGAACATCTTCAAGGATCAATATCCGGATAATGGTATTCATTATATGTCTCCACAATCAGACCGGCGGTTTATTCATGAGCAGCCAGTATAATCCTAACTTTGAAACAGTCTCTGAAAAATTGTCAAATTCTACCGGTTTACTGATATAGCTGTTGACCCCTAATTTGTAGCTTTCTGCAATGTCCCTGTCCTCATTGGATGATGTCAGGATAACAACCGGTATCGATCTTGTCCGTTCATCGGCTTTGATCTTCTGAAGAACTTCCAGCCCGTCGACTTTCGGCAGCCGCAAATCGAGGAGTATGACTTTCGGGGTACTGATTATGTTACGCCCGGTATACTTCCCGGTTGCAAAAATATAGTCAAGCGCCTCCGCGCCGTCCCTGACCCATTCCAGGCTGTTGGCCAGATTCCGTTTTTTGAGAGCTCTGATAGCAAGCTCCGCATCAGTCTGATTATCTTCAACAAGAAGGATTTCAACTCTATTATCAGCACTCATTTTCTTGTTCCTTCTTTCGCGGCAGGGTGAAATGAATTGTCGCGCCTTCATCAACCTTTCCTTCAGCCCATACACGACCGCCATGACGGGTGATGACCTGCTTCACCAGGGAAAGACCGATACCTGTCCCTTCAAATTCGTCCTGCCTGTGCAGTCGCTGAAACACACCGAACAATTTCTTCTGATAGTTCATATCGAAGCCGACGCCATTATCCCTGACAAAATAGCTGTTCTCGTCATTTTCGGTGCGTCCGCCAATTTCAATTCGGGCGACCGTCCTCGGTCTGGTGAATTTCAGGGCATTATTGACGAGGTTGACCATAACTACCCGTATCATAGCTTTATCCCCCTGGGAAGGAGGCAGCTTTTCGACGGTCAACTCCACATTCCGGTCATGTACCGTCGGTTGCAGTTCATCAACCACACTTCCGGCAAGCTGTTCCATATCGATTTCGGATACATTCATTTCTATTCTCCCCAGACGGGAAAACGAAAGAATGTCATCGATAAGCTGTCCCATCCTCACTGTATTTTTACATATAACATCGAGTAACCGCCTGCCTTCATCATCGAGTGTACCGCTATAATCTTCGATAAGTATCCTGGAAAAACCATCAATCGCCCTGAGCGGTGTCCGGAGATCGTGAGACACCGAATATGCGAAGGTCTCGAGCTCTTTGTTGGCTGTTTCCAGCTGGGCTGTGCGTTCGATGACGCGCTGCTCGAGTTCGTTATTAAGTCTGATTATCTCTTCTTCGGCCAGTCTGCGCTCGGTGATATCATGACCATAAATATTGACGTATTTAAATTCTATTACGGGAGAGAATGT
>JAJFUH010000128.1 GCA_021372535.1 bacterium | reverse complement strand
CATGGTGTTAAACAGACAGCCGAGGTTGTTCTGATCATAAACTCTTATTAGAACAGGAATATAAGAGCCAGCATCATCCGAATCCGGTGTTCCGCCCAGCACACCGCTGTTGTTGATGCCCAGCCATGCCGGACCTTCGAGAATTTCATATGATACGACATTATCCTTATCGGGGTCCTGAGCTATTATTCGATATTCATAGGGTTGATCAATACTCGCATCGGGCAGGGTTGTGGATAAAATAACCGGTGGATTGTTAACGATGACTTCCGGTTGAGTGGCGGTTGAAGCGGTAACAACAAATGCATATGAACCGTACCCGGTGTCCTGAAGCATCTGTATATAATAAGTGCCGGGGTCCGCTTCATAGTAATGAAGCACTTTGGACGCGCCTTTTTCGGTAGTGTATTTGAGCCGATTACCCTTATTGTCAAAGAGATACAGATTGAACTCAAGCTTTCCGAGAGTTTCTGACCGGATAATCAGATCATTGTATCTTGAGGTGATGGTAAAACGGTAATAATCGATGATGTCTGATATACCACAGTCAGAATATCCCAGATGGCCTGTAAAGGTTTTTTCCGGAACGATTTCCTGCGCGTTGATTGTATCGTCATTTGGTTCGCTATCATTGAGATAGGCCGCAGGAATAACCTGGCTCGAAATAGTGTAGGATCCATAACCGCTATCGCAGTGTGCCCTGACATAATAGGTACCCATCGCCAGATTATCGCGATGAATGGTTTGCTGGGCTGGTTCGAGCGAAGGATCCATTACCGGCCGTTCAACCAGATTTTCATCGAACAGCGTGAGGGTCATACCGAGTGTCGAGTCAACTTCGGCGGTTACATATATCGAGCCGTCCAGAATGGTGTCGATCTGCCACCAGTCATCTTTATCGGTGAATCCGCCGCCATAAAAGCCGAGGTGACCGGTAAGACTGCCGCTGGTTTTGAGTCTGAGAGCCTGTTCGGTAGTATTGTTCGGTTCATTGTCATTCCGGTAGGATGCTTCGGAAAAATCGGGGGAAATGGCATATTTCCCCTCACCTCCGTAATAATGAATTTTTAAATAATATATTCCCGGCGACAGATTCTTCCCGGCGATAGTTTTTAAGGGGGAAGAGCTTGCACTCTGAAATACCATCTGGGTTGTCATATCATGATCATAGAGGTAGAGCATGGTGGTGAGTGTCGAATCAGAGCGAATGGTAATTGTCAGGCTTCCATCGAGTGTTGTGGTAATCTGGAACCAGTGATCGCTGTCACGATTCATCGTACCCGATGTTGTGGTGCCGAACTGAAGAACCTGAGGAGTCTGGGAAAGCGATGCTGTTGCGAACATGCAGCATGACAGTCCGAAAAGGAGTATTTTACCAACTCGCGCCACCATTATTATCCCCTTTACATATAAATGTGCAGTACTGTAATTACGCTGATTATTCATATTAAAATGCAATATAAATATTTAATCCGAATTATTCATAAAAATTTTACATAAAAAATATAAATATTTATAACATATTAATTATAAATCATTAGCGAATCATAATTATTCACACTTTTTAAAATCAATCTCCGTACATCCTCAAAGGCCGGGTGGCTTCCTGATCTGATGAATCTTGTGAACAGATCGGGTAAACGGAAAACAAGTACGGATTGACATTTTTTACGATTTATAACGTGTCTCTTCAATGCGAATTTGCAGGTATACTATGAGGTCTGCCGATACGAAATATCGGAGAATATCGAAACTACTGATCATTCGCTGCCTGTTTCAGCAGCCGTTTAACCGATTGTGCAATGGTAGAAGATGACGGCCATCCGTCTCCGGGGCGTTCAATGTGGATAAGATTCCTGTTTTCTCCCGGAGACCATTGTACCAGTTCGTCTTTTTTCATCGTACATATGGTCGGAATTTTCAGCGCCACTGCCAGCTGAAAAAGATCGGTGTTATGAGTCAGCGTATATGAACAGAATGTTAAAAGTCCCGCGATCATCGATACCGGTCTGTCTTCAATGAGGATGATACTTTTACCGAATGTTTCTTTTAATGATGCGGCGACCGATTTTTTTGAGGGTTCATAGAAAATGAGAACAATCCCTCTGGTTTCATGAATAAGCACGTTTATAAGATACTCGGCGTTTTTACGGGTCATGGGCTCGCCTACGATTTCACGGGTGAGATCGAAACCAGCGAGGCGGTCAGTCTGAATCCCCGCAAGAAATCTCATTTTCGCTTTTTCAATAATGTTGTCACTAATGGCCATGGTGTAGTCCCGCATATTACCGCCGATTCCGAGCGTCCGAAGCATTTCGAGATACCGGTCAACCTCATATCTCTGGCCGGTGGCGGGCATTACTTCGACATTGAAAAACTGGATTTCATTTTCCTCGGCAGTTTTAAAGGAAATTCTCAGGTCGGCCATTGAAAGACGTGTGAGGTATGCCATACCGGAATCTAACTGGTATGACAGGAAAAATGCCATGTCATATTTTCTCTCTGCAAGTTGTTTGCCGAATAATTGAAATGATTTCGAATGAGGATTGTCAATCTCATCGGTGAACGTGATCACTTCGTCGATGGTAGGGTCGTTCTGGATCAGGACGCTCCATGCCCTGTTCGAGATAACGGTAATTCTGGAAGTGCTGTATCGGTCGCGGAACGATTTGAATACACGGGTTGCAAGAAGAACGGTACCCATCCGGTTGTAGGGTATAATGAGGATATTCCGGGGATTTTGCAGAATCCTCGTTATGTTGACCGGCGGGGATTCGGGCGGCATGTGAAAATAACCGCGCCGCACGAGATTGATTTTTCTCTTGATATATTCCGCAATACTATTCATCCGCGTGTCCTGAAGGATATTGAACCAAGGTCAAGGGAAGCCCGCCGGAACTGCAGTTCCCATGAAGGCTGAATTACAATCGCTGCGGGTAATGTAATCTCTTTTACATTGTCAGGCCCTTGAGAAATATAGGTATTGATAAACGGTTTGTCATGAATATTCGATACAATGGACAATACCGTGAGTTTCTCATTCATCTCGCAATGAAATACCGAACCGGGAGACAAGGCGAGTTTCTGGCCGTTTTCAAGCTCGATAATGAGATATTCTATTTCCGGTTCATACAGTAAAACATAGACCGTACCGATAACATTACGGCTGTAGAGTGCTTCGATGCGGAACAATTCACCTGATTTATCGATACTCCACTGATGCATCAGATCCGTGGCCGTATTAATCTCGTATCCCCTGTCATCGGCATCGTTGATTTTTTTATCTTTTCCGACAAACCCAACGAAATTGACACGGATATCGGCATCCATTCTGCCGGAAACCTGCGCATTAATGATTTTAAGAACATCTCCCCTGATAATATGAAGCGTATCATCCGGAGATACAACCATATTTTTACCCGAGATGGTAATTTCAATACGATTGAGCACGGGATGAGCGGACAGTGTGTTCGCTCTGGATGTTTCGTTCTGCCCGGGATTGATATTCACTTCTCCGCAGAGGAATGCATCCTTGTATACTTTAATTGTTGTGGGGGAGGTTATACTGACCACACGGCCGAGATCGTTGGTATTCCCATAACCCTGGATATCGAGTGAGATACCACGCAGATAATTTGCAACTACGGATGCCACCTGAATAGAAGAGCCTGCCGGGATGGTCAGAGTGGTTCCGTTCTGCACCGCAAACGGCACGGAATTTCCGATAATGTTGATCACAAGATGATCGAGTTGAGGTGTCGGAAGATAAACGCTCGGGTGCTCGGGTATTATTTCGTATTCTCTCATGAAAGCATTGATAGCGAGCGTCTGGTAACGGACTTTCGTTTCGATCGGCGATAAGCTTTTCGAGGTCTCCAGTCCGAAAGCGGGTATTCCCGCAACGGTCAACGCATAGTATGTGGCGCTTTTTCTCTGTTCGATGTGTTTTGTGTCATCGGAAAGCGTATCATGATTGTTGGGATGAAAAAAATGCTCCGGATCATCGATATTGCTGTTTATTTCGTTGATAACCCGTGAAGCAGGTCCAACCAGGTCGATAATCCTTCCGTCAGAATGCGTATAGGTTTCGGCGTCGAATATAATCGACTGTCCGTAACGCATGGGATTACGCATTTCAGAGATATACGTGGAGGAATAATAACCGGAACCTTCGTGGAGATTTAAAAGTACATCACTTTTTGATATGAGGTCTTTGAGAATCCCTATTATATGGAGATCGGCATCATCATCTTCTTGTAAGTTCTGACCGAACTTTCGATTCATATCCCCGTTGATACCCCGGTTATTTTTCTTGATTGTGTAAAAATTCGCACGAGGTACGACTATCAGGTTTCCTTTTTCGAGGAGCAGATCGGCATACAGGTCGGCGGCGAGATAGCCTCCTGGTTCATCGCCCTGGATGCCGCCCATTATCATCATGGTCTTGCCCGGCTGTTTGCCATGGATGAAATAGATCGTAAATTCATAATCTGAATTTTCAAGATAGGTTACCGTCCGGGTTCTCGATTCTTCAGCAAGCACCGGAAAATCACCGTTAAAGCAAAGACCAAGACAGATAAGGCACAGTGTGCTCAGGGCGTTGAGGGATTTCATATATCTTTTTAAAGGGCGGTGAAAAAGTCCCTTATTCACACGCCCGTTAATGAAATGTATTGTTTTGTTGCTGTCAAGGGTATGTAAATCGGCACTTCGTGCCGACCCTTGACAGTCTATATCAAGACATGAGGTGTTTTTCACAAGGCTTTTCATGAATAACAGAGATAAAAACGAAAAAGTCATGAAGATTCGCTTCCTTTCGACTCCGAGATGACAAACCGCTTGTCCACGAGCACGGCTCCATCACGGGAATAAATGAGTATTCTGAAATCCCTGATTTCGATACCCGTCGTCGCCTCTGAAAGAGAGACCTGAAAAGCCGTGGCGGATACAGGATCATATACGGCTCCGTTCCGGTAATCGACCGGAATACCTCTGAAAACCGGATTTCGCGGATGGATTATCGTTTCTCCCGCGATGTCGGAATCGGGATTGATGATAATCCATACATAAACCTGGTCATATGCATCGGCACCGGCAAGAGAAAAGGCAATATCGAATTCATTTTTTTTACCGGCAGAAACCGTAAAATTTTTAAGCTCGGTCGAACGCGAAGAATCTTCCATGGAATTTACGGCCGATTCGGAAACGAGCGGCGACTGACGGGACCCGGATTGAACGCTTATCGTGTCGGATACCGGTAAGAGAAACGGAATATGGAATCTCGCGATTATAAGTGTAAGTCCAAAACCACTGATCAGGCTTATCATAATTGCAAGAACCAGAGCTGCCAGTACTTTCGTGAACGTAATACGTACCGTGACCGGTTCATGGGTTTTCTTGATGACGAGTAACGTAAACGGAGGTTTAATCATGGTATATCACTGTCAGCGAAATTGTTCCGCAACAATTTTCCACGTGTTCTGTTCGGGAACAAGGTAGAGCGTTTTTGTTCCGACTGTTGAAAAATTGGTGTTTTTGATTGAATAATTCTGAACGAACTGGACCACGATATTTCCGTTGTGGGCGAGTATAATGATATCCTTAAGATCTATGTTGTATTCGTTGTTACGTTCAAATTTACCCTGTTTGTCAATTTTCCACTGGTTCCGTGTCATACCCTGGGAAGAAAACGACGAAGCATAATGTTTTATATATCCATCGATTTTTTTATTCTCCCATGCGGTTTTCCAGTCTTGAATCAGCTCCATCGCCGTCTTACTCTGTTTATTCATTTCGTCCCTGGATTTGAAATTCACCGTATCCAGTATAATGATCGGTGTTTTACCCGGCTCGATATACTTGCTCAGTTTCACGATTGATTCGTTTGTTGTTACGACACAACCGCGGGTATCGTTTGAAGATGTCTTTTCGAACGGCTCATCAGTACCATGGAGCCATATCCCGCTGCCGTTTTTCCCTTTCTGAATGTCGATCGCATTAGGGAAATTGGTAACAAACGCTATTTCACCATACTGATACGCGTTATCTTTACCAACCAACCGTTGAATTTCTTTCCGGGAATACTTGTTGATAAGAAAATAGATACCTTCGGGAGTCTTTTCATCTCCATGTTCTTTTTTATCACCATTATTTCTTCCCGTTTTACAGTCAAAACTCTCAACTACTGTCTGTTTCCCCTTGTCATACTTGAGAAGAAAAAGCGTGTGCGAGCTCTTCTCGACAAGAATTAAATACGGTGTCGATCCCGAATAAGAGAGAATGGCGTCCGGAAACAGATCATCCCGTGCAAATTTATCTTTGACCGGAATTGCTGGGGTTTTGGGCAGCTCAACCGGTTCGATTTGCGGTTTTTTTTCACCGATGTCAATATTAAGCGCTACACAGAGCTGCTTGAGCTCGGTGGTTTCCACTCCGATCGCCGAGGCGGCTTCGTCAAGGTTTTTGGTAGTTTTCAGCGCATTTTTAATTGAATTTGAAGCTATTTTTTTTAATATTGTTATTTCAGATGATGTATATTTGCCGGATGAGGTCTGCTCTGCACCGATGAAAAGCTCTGTTAAAGTCATACAGGTGCAGAAAACAAGTAGAATTATACGGGTTTTCGCCTTCATAGCAGTTGTAATGTTCTCCTTATTATGTTATGGGTCAGACAGAGTTTTCCTGTTTATATTCCGCACATGATAATATAGCCACTTCTTACTCAATGTCAAGTTTTTCTTAATGTTAAGTTTTATATGAACGCTGCGATAAACGGATGATTTTTCAGGCAGAAAAAAAGGAACTATGAATATAATAACACACTTGGTTATTATCAGTGCCTTTGTGACAGGAACGGTGTACACCCTTGCTCTTCTGCTTGTCATTCATGCTCTCCGAAAAGTACATTCCGGCGGTTCCTGCGGTTCGGTATCGGTTTCCGTGATCATAGCGGCGCATAATGAGCGAAGCAGTATCGGAAATTGCCTTGCCGCTCTTGCCATGCAGGATTATCCTCCGGACCTTTGGGAGGTGCTTGTTGCCGATGACCGTTCCGATGACGGGACGTCCGAGGTTATACGACGTTTTCAGTCAGTCATGAAAAATCTTGCCTGTATTACCATTGAATCCGTGCCGACAGGGATTTCACCGAAAAAACATGCCCTTGCTGAAGCAATCGCACGTGCGCATGGGAAGATAATCCTCCAGACCGATGCCGACTGTATTCCGCCTCCCGCATGGATTTCCGGCATGTCAGGCAGGTTCGAGCCGGGAGTGGATATGGTTGCCGGCATTGCGCCGTATTTGCCCGGGCGGGGGATTCTCAACTCGTTCGTGAGACACGAATACCTCTGGAATGCCGGGCTTTCAGCCGCAAGCGCAGCTCTCGGTCATGCTACCCATGCAAGCGGAAGAAATCTTGCATTCAGGCGGGATGTATTTGAAAAACTGGAAGGTTATGGCTCGAAAAAAAGCGTTCTCTCGGGCGATGACACGCTCCTGCTCCAGCGGTTCAGGGCGCATAATCCCTCATCCGTTGTCACCATGCCTGCCCGCGGAACCCATGTATATACCGGGGCGCCGGGATCATTCCGCCCGTTCATCCGTCAGCGAATCCGTCACATGTCAACCGGGAAATATTTCGATCACATGCATATCGTGCTCGGCATCGCTGTTTATGGCTTTCATGCCATCCTTCTCGTATCACTCATGTTGTCGTGCTTTTACGGTGTGCTGTT